>NZ_CAMZCS010000003.1 GCF_947305105.1 uncultured Fibrobacter sp.
GTTCCTTGGTCGCTTTGCCTTGACGCTTGGCTTCGCGGGCGAATGCTTCGCGGAAGGCGGCATCGCCGGTGTCGATCAAAAGTGTTTCGCCGGTTTCGGGGTCTTCAAGTTCCACGAGGCCTGCGGGCGGGAGTTCCATTTCGCGCGGGTCCACCACAGAGACGGCGAGCACGTCGTGGCGTTTGCGCAAAATCTTGAAGGCGTTTTCGAAACCTTCGTCCAAGAAGTCGCTCATTACCACGACTACGGCGCGGCGGTTCAGAATCTTACCGGCGTACTCAAGCGCCACCTGCGTGTTGGTACCGTGATGCTGCGGCTTGAAGTAAAGGATTTCACGAATGAGGCGTAATACGTGCTTGCGGCCCTTCTCCGGCGGGATGAACAGTTCAACCTGGTCGGTGTAGATGAGCAAGCCGACTTTATCGTTGTTCTTGATGGCGGCAAAGGCGAGGAGCGCGGTCAGCGTTGCCATGACTTCGCCCTTCATCTGCTTGCCGGAACCGAATTCCGAAGAGCTGGAGGCATCGACCATCAAAAGCATGGTCATTTCGCGCTCTTCGATAAACTTCTTGACGTAGGGGGTGCCGGTTCGTGCGGTCACGTTCCAGTCGATGGTACGTACGTCATCGCCGGGCATGTATTCGCGGACTTCGCTGAACTCCATGCCGTTGCCCTTGAACGAGCTGTGATAAGCACCGGTCATCACGGTGTCGAGTGCGCCGCGAACGGAAAGTTCGATGCGGCTGACAGTCTTTAAAACTTCTTTATCAAGCATTTTTTAGTCTCTTTCGAGAGGGAATATACAAAAAACAATATGCTAGAACAATTGTTTTTTAGGGTTGAATTCTATGGTTTTACAGTTTTTTGAATTAAGAGTATGCGGGAGGGGACCACGCTCAGAGTTGCGAAGGCCGCCCGGTCCCCTCCCTGCACCCTCCCCTTCCCCGGCCGACGCTCCCATTCTCACGCCCGGAGGATTATATTGCCTATGGCTGGGAAAATTTCGCGCAATTGGTTATGGAAAAGCAGGGCTGGGAAATGCAGGGGTAGGGAATGCTGGGATGCTTTTTCAAGGATTTTTTTTTCTTTTTCCCCGGCTGGCGCTTCTATTCTCTTTTTACAGGCGGATGCCGGTGTCGCGCTGGGTCGTGGTTGTGCAGGCGGCGTGGAAGGCTTGCTCGCTTGCGATGATAGTCACGGTTTTCTTGGCGCGGGTGATTCCGGTGTACAGGATTTGGTTTGTCAGGAGGGGGTGGCCTTCGCGTGTGGGGAGGAACATCATCACGTGGTTGTATTCGGACCCCTGCGATTTGTGGATCGTGATGGCGAATGCGGGTTCGATGGCGTCTGCCGGCAAAAGCGAGAGCGGGTAGAACTCGAAGCGTTCGCGCTTTATCATCAGGTACGGCCGTCCATCTTTGAAAATGACGATTCCCGTGTCGCCGTTGTATAGTTTGTACATCGACTGGTTGCGCGTCAAAATGAGAATTTCGCCCGGGAAATACTGGTTCGCGGGGGATGTAGGATTGCCGCTTGCTTTGGCGTATTGCTGCCGGATTCGCTTGCAAGCGGCTTGGTTCAGTTTTTCCACTCCGCGCGGCCCGCGACGTTCCGCCGACAGGATTCGTTTTTGGAGGGACAGTTCCCACAGGCGGTTGCAGGCGGGTTTGTCTTCGAGGTCCATCTCCTTGGAGGCGGCTTCGGCAAGGGCGGGCATTTCGGCAAAGTCCTTGACCCACTCGTTTACGAGAACGGCAGTGGCGTTTTCTTCTTCTTTTTTGGTTCCGGTGGTGGCGTTGATGAACTTGACTGCATCACCGGATTCAAACGGAATGTCAGCTTGGTTCTGGATGGCCTTGGCGAGTCTGCCGATTTCGGAATCGTCGGTAAAGCGGTTCGATTTCGTGAGCTTGACGACAAAGTTGCGCGTCGTGTTTTCGGGTTTGAGAATTTCGCCGAGAACGGCCCCCGCTTCGACGGAAGGCAACTGGTACGGGTCGCCCAGCACGAAGATTCTTGAACCTTCTTGGATGGCTTGCAAGAATGCAGCGAAAAGCGAGATGTCTATCATGCTCGCTTCGTCGATGACGAAGATGGAATTTTTGCCGAACGGATTCTTTTTGTTGTAGCGGTATCCCCCGTCGTTGGGGGTGTACTTGAGCATCCTGTGAATCGTGCTGCTTTCGAGGTTGCTTAACTTGTTTAAAATGTCGGCGTGGTTTTCCCTTTCGTTAGGCTCAATTTCGCCCAGGCTCCCGACAAGGCTTTCGCGCATGCGGTCGGCCGCTTTGCCACTCGGTGCGGCGAGATAGATTTCGTAGTCGAGATATTCCGGGTGGGATTCCAGCATGCACCAAAGGATGTACAGCACGACGGTTGTCTTTCCGGTGCCCGGCCCGCCTGTGATGATGAGGTTTTCGCTTTGCCCGCGGATAATGGCTTCGGCTTGTTCCCGGTTCACGAGGAATTTGCCTTCGGGGTTACTTTTGTTTGCAAACCGGAGATTCTTCGTGTGGATTTGGGCGATTTTTTCGATGCAGCTCGCGATTGCCGATTCTGATGGAGTGGATCCGTCGGTGAATAGCGTTGTGGCGGTGCGCTCAATGATGCGCTTTGCTTCAAAGTATTTCGCGATGTACAGGTAGGTGGTGTTGCCAGACTTGCTTGCGACAAAAAGTTTGGAATTGACATCGTCGAAGACTTCGCTGTCTTCAGGTTTCCAGTCAATGATGCTTTCGAACTTTTGCTTAAGAATGGCGGCGATGGCGCTTTCGATAATCGGCTTGAACTCGCTGGCGTCGCTGAATTTTCCGGCTTCGAATTCAATGGAATCGGTGTCGTAAAGTTTGAGTAGCCCGTTCCATTTCTGTGCCCATTTGTTGTAGAATGAGTCGGTATCCAGAGCGAATTGTGTGTTGCCGTCGTCTTGCAGCGAAAGGACAAGGTAGAGGAATTTCTGCACGCATTCCGGGAGGTTCGGCTCCGCTTGCGTTATAAACCGGTGCAGGTGTACATTGATGGGGGCGATGACTTGGCTCATTGTTCGTCCTCCACGGTTTCTTTGCGTTTGCGCATGAGCTTGCGGATGTTGCTGTAGGATTTTTGCAGCGCATCAAAATTTTCCCAAGTATGCGCGTAGATGCCGTTTTCGGTGCCTGCCTTGCAGCCGCGCAGAAATACGTAATACATTCCACCGAAGAACTTGTCGTAAATTTCGGATTCCGTGAGCGGGGTGTTGCTGTTGCCACTGTTGCCTGCTCCGTAGAACTGCTTGAGCCACTTGATGAGACAGTAGCTGTAGAGTACGCGTTGAACGGAGTAGTCTTCGTCTACTTTTTTCTGTATGCTTGCTGGGCTGTAATCGCCGTCTGCCATGACGTCGGATTTCCAGTCGACGATGGAGAATCGCAGTTGTCCCTGTGTGTCGTGGCGCATGAACACTAGGTCAATAAATCCCTTGCAGATGCTTTGCAGGTATTCGCTTGCTTCACCGTTGTCGTCGGTGGTGGCGTTCAGGTTGAACTGGACTTCGGCTTTTCGGCTGTTGTCGTCGAGGCTCGTCAACTTGAAACTCGCTCCGCTTCTGTGTCCAGCTTCGATAGCGGGCAGGCTTGCATTCAGCGTGTTCCAAACGATATCGAGCGTGTGGCGAGTCCATTCGTCCTTGTGGTCCCAAATGGGCAGGGACTGCTTCTTGAACGTTTCCTCCACGAGCATTGAAAGCTCTGCGGAGCCGTACATGGATTCTGCATTCTCGTGGCTCAAGCCAATTTCTTTGAACTTGCTGAGTTCAAAAATTTCGTGGAGTGCGTTACCGATTTTTGAACCGCGCGGGTATTTGATTTCGGCTTCGATTTGCGAAGCGTCGGGCCCGATATCTTCGCCTGCGTAATAGTTTGCCTCGGCACTTCCTTCTTTGTCAAGGTTTGCCTCTTCGTCGATGCTGAGCGAGGATTCTTTTTTGCCGGCAAGTGTGCTGTAGGAATGTTGCATGATGCCGAGACGGGCAACCTCTTTTTGCAATGCCTGGATATGCTCTTTTTGTTTGCTTTCTGCGTCAAGCCCTTCTTCGCTTTGCTCCCCGAGCAATTCTTTTGCGGTCGCAAGAATGTTGTCTTGAATGTTGCTCTTTAATAGACGTTCGGTCGGAATGTCCCATTCTTTTGCTGTTCCCATGATCTCAAAGAGATTTTCGTTCTTTTCATCGGAACAGAAACTCTTCAGGGAATTGGCGAGGAAGCGGAAATCTTCTTTGGGGGTGTCGCCCTCATCGTACCAGTTTGCATAGCGGGGGAGCACTAATATTGAGGATGCTCGAGTGAAGTCGACATAAAAGAGTCTTGACCATTCTTCCAGTTCCTCGGCTTGGCGGGCATTCTTTGCGTTTTGTCCGTAGCCTAGGTGGATGGAATCGCTTTCATGGTACAGGTATGGCCCGTCCGTGTTTTTGTTCAGTTGTTTAAACCCTGCGACCGAAATGACAACGGGGAATTCTAGACCTTTGGACGCGTGAATTGTCATGACTTGGACGGCGTCAAAATCTGAGCCCTTCGCGACAAGGTTGCTGTCCTGATCGTCGGCATCGCCCGAAGAAATGGAGAGATTTTGCAGATGCCGGATAAGGTCGTCTAAAGTGCAACTATGGTTGTACAGGTAGTTGATGGCGTAATTCCCGATTTGGCGGAGCTTCGTGAATTCCTGTAACTTGCTCAAATCAGAAAGGCGCTTTTCCACTTCACTTTCGGCGTAGATGCTTTCTTGCATTTCGGCAAAGCGGCGTTCGCTCGCGAGTTCTTTCCAGTGGCATATCATCTGCCGTGGCTTGCTGAACGGGTCATCGAAAAATTCACTTTCCACATCGCTCAAGGCTACAGCGAAAAAGTCGGTAATCAACACTTCGTTCAAAATGCGCCTGTTCCATGCCGAAAAATCGGTGGCATTGATTGCCTTGAACAGCGAAATCCATTCGGCACATTCACGCCCGTAAAAAAGATTGCTGTCTTTATAACGCGTGAAGGGAACACCGGCGAGTTTCATGCAGGTCTCAATATTTTCCATCTCGCTTCTGGAGCGCGCGAGAACGGCGAAATCCTTGAATGTCACGTTGCGGTAGATGTCTTCGCTGTTTTTGGGATTCTTGTTGAAAACTCGTAGTTTTGTCCGCTTGCCTTCTTTTGAATCGACAAATGTGCAGCAGTCAATAATTTTTTCAACGCAAGTTTGTGCAAAATTAGTGCTGTTGACGCTATTTTCAGATATCCAGAAGGGTGCGATATCATCCCAGGAATCTGTTTTTGCATCGTAGAATTTTGCATCCGGTTTCTGGAGTGCTTTTGCTTTCGGATTGTCGCCGGGTTTGTTGCCGGGTGCATAGGAGCGTTTGAATTCTACACTGTTGCCAAAGAAATCCTTACATTCAAAGAGGTTGTTGCATGCCTCGATAACGGAGTTCGTGGAACGATAGTTGTGTTCCAAGTCCTTGCGGTTGCCAATCTCTTGGGTGGCCTTGTGGTAAACGTTTACATCGGCACCTTGGAAACTGTAGATGGATTGCTTGGGGTCGCCCACCACGAAAATGGAATGGTTGTTGGCTTTCAGGAAAATTTCCTTGAAAATGTCCCATTGCAGCTGGTTCGTGTCTTGGAATTCGTCGATGATGGCGTAGCGGTATTGTTCGCGGAGTCTGTTGCAAAGCTCGCTTTCTGCCCCGTTTTCACCCTTCTTGAGGACGGCGCTGTGGACGGAGAGAATCATGTCGTTGAACGACTGCTCTTTGTTTTCGTTCTTGAACTTTTGCCATTCGTTGAAAAGCGGTTTTATCTGGCTGTAAAGGAATTTCTGGATTTGTGCCTGGAGAATCGTGTTGGGCAAATCGTTAAACTTATCCTTGAAATTCTTGAAGAACAGGAAGGCGTTGTAAGCTTCGTCAGGCCACGCCTCAATCGTTTTCGTGGTTGAGAAAGTCTTTCCGTTGAACAATGCTTTCCCGTTGGTCCATTCCTTGAGCGCATTGATGAAATCGCTGACTTTGTTTTTGCCGGTTTTGGTAAAACTGAGGTCGGAATACTTTTCCAAGGTGGCCAAATTATCGGCAATTTCTTTGTTGCTTAACAGGTCGGCAAAATTTTCCGGGATTGTTTCGAATGGACTTTCTTCGGCGTTGTCGAGGCCGATGGTTTCCTTCCCGTCGGCGGTTTCTCCTTTGTACATGTTGATTGCCGAGGAGAGCCTATCCGTGAGCGATTCTTCGAGCGAGTCTGCTGCCGGAGCGTTTTGCAGAATCGTCTGGTAGAGTTTGTTGCTAGGCCATTTGTCGCGTGCCCAAGCGCTTATCATCGCCTTTACTTCTTTGTCGTCGACCATGGCGAGGTCGAATGGACGCCCCGCTTCGTAGGCGTATTCCTTCAGTGCTTTTTGGCAGAAGGAATGGATTGTGAAAATGGCGGCATTGTCAACATCGCGCAGGGCTTTCTCGAATTTCTCGGCGGTAATGCGATCGGTCCCTTCGGCATCGAGGACTTCTTCCATCTTTTTACGGATGCGGTCTCTCAGTTCGCCTGCTGCTTTTTCGGTGTAGGTGACGATGAGGATTTTCTTGAGCGGGCAGCCTTCATCAACAAGCTGGGCCACAACCTGTTGGATGGTGTAAGTTTTGCCCGTTCCGGCAGAAGCTTCGATGAACAGGTTTTTACGGGGGTCGATGATTTTTTCAATACTCATCTTTTGGCCTCCGTATTCTGTGGCGCACCGATTTCTATGCGGAACAAATCTTTTTGCCTTTTGGCTTCGGTGAACCATGCTCCCGATTCACCGTTAAAATCGTTTTGCGGGTCGAACCCTGTGTCTTTTCGCTTGTCGAGCAGGTGGCGCTTTTCGAAATAGGCCCAGGCGTTGCTCAGTTTTTGGGTGTAGTCGGCGAAGTTTTCTACAGTCTCGTCAACCATGTCGATGGGGACGGCCTTGGAATATTTCTTTTGGAATGCCTTGTCGTAAAGTGCGGAGAGTGTTTCTCGTGCCTGCTTGGGTGTCATGCGGACCTTTGCTCTGCTGGGCTCGTGCTCCTTGACGCTGTAAATGGAAATGTCTACGGATTCGGCTTCGTGAGAATCTTTTTGCGCAATCAGGGCGAGGGCGGCCACATACGGGCCTGTGTATTTGCTGTTCTTGAAATACTTTTGGCCTGCTCTGCCCCTCATTTTTGAGGTCGTGATGCTCGTAATCTTGTTGCGCTCGCCGTTGCACCAGTCAAGGGCTCCCAATAGAGTCCACCGCGTTCCATCGGGTTGTACAATCGGGAGTTCTATTTTGTCTTTATATGTCCAGTTTTCGGTTTGGCTTGCCGGAGAATCTGGGAATTCTGCCATTTGCTCCAACAATGCGTTTTTGCGACGTTCGGCAACCTTCCACAATTTTTCTCCATATTGCCCGTCGGGAATTCTGCCGCCCAATTCAAGGTTTTTACGGAGTGCGTCGAGGTCTTGCTTGTTCCCGGTAATGGCTGCGGCCACCATGTTTTTCATGAGGGAACTTTGTTCAAGGCGGTCAAAGTCAATGGGCTCGAAAACTTCGTCGTCCAAATGGGCCGTGTCTTCGTCCATTTGCATCATTTGCGAGACGCGGAATTCGATGGGGTCGTCCAAGAAACATTTTAGCTGGTACAAGCTGACGCGTCCTGGGCATTTGTCGATAGAGCCCGGCAGATTGCCGTAGCCAGAAGTAGAATCTCCGTGGGCCACTCTCTTATTGTAAACGGACTTGTTTCGGAATTCTTTGGAGGTGAACAACTCGCTGTAGGGGCGTTTCTCGTCGAGCGGAATTTCTTGCTGCTTCCATAGCTTTTCGGCGAGTAATTTTGCCTCCATCGCAGAGATGTCTTTGCCAATGGCCTTGAAACTCTGCTTGATGGCAATCTTGAGGAAATTCCTGATGTCGTTTACAACGGAGGAAGGATAGAGTTCTTCGTCTTTGACAATATTTTGGTTCACGTAGCTGATGTGGAAACTTTCTTTTGTACACATCAACTGGCACAAAAATGCGTAACGGCGTTTGGCGATGGGGGAGTCGTCGCCGGGCCAAGGGGCTACGGCTTTGCGTAAATCCAGTGTGTTCTGCGTCTTGCTGCCGGGGAAACTTGTGGAATCCGCCCCGATAAAGAACAAATGCTTTACAGGGATAATTCTGTTGGGGATGAATTTGGAGAAAGTAATCCCGTTGACAAAAAGGTTCCCGCAACTGTATTCGGAACTTTCGGCGGCACCGCAAAGCGTTTGCGAAATGCAGGCCCACGAAATGTATGGAGCTCCAGCATCAAATTGGATGCGGAGATTTTCGATAGCTGCTGTCACGTTCTGGAAAACGATGGTTTCGCCTGCAAAGCCCTCCGGCGGGTTCGGCATGGCGACCCAGTTGTTCAGGAAATTCACGATTTTGTCAAGTACGGCGGGCGTCACGGCGGGCTCGTTCTTTGCAAGCGCTATCCATTCGCCGAGTTCTTCGATGCCGTCGGCAAAGCGGCTCAGTGCCGTACTGTTTGCGCTCATCATGTCGGCGTAGGGGAGGCATTCTCCATCGCCAATGTCGATGGTGTGCGTGCTGAATCGCGATGCAAGAATCCGGCGCAGATTTTTTCCCCAGTCGTCGCTTTTTGTGCGTGTGCGGAAGGTGCTTGTGTTCCTGACCCATGTTTCCCAGGCGCTCACGTTGTCGTCGGTGATGCGGCGGGTATTTTGCACGACAGGGTTGCGGATTAGGCTGAAGAATGCGGGACGGTTCAGGCTTCCGGCTTGCTGTACTTTAAAAAGTGCTTCGAGTGCTTCGGCCGTGAGTGAACTTTTTGCGGGCGAATCGACAATCGAAAACGGAATATCCCTTTCGGAACTCTGGTCAAAAGCTTGATAGATAGCGGTGCGGTAGTCGTCCAGGCAGGGCGAGAAAACGAGAATGTCGCTGATGCGGTTCACCGGATTGCCTTCAGCGTCTTTTTCGGCGAGCAGCTTGCAGATTTGCGTATGGAGCGCGTCCATCTCGCGTTCCCTTGTCGGGGCGGCGGTGATAGTAAAGCTGTTGTCTTGCGGTGATTCCGAGGATTCGTCTTCGGGCAGGCTGTCGAGCAAGCTTGGCAATTCGTTTTTGCGGCTTGCAACCATGTTTTGCACCTTGTGCAAGAGTGTGTCCATGGGAATCGCTTCACCTTCTCCAGAATCAGCATCTCCGGCGAATTCAAAATCGTAATCGGCGGCTTGGCACCACAATTTGATATTGTCGCGTCCTGATTTTCCCCAGTAACACAGGAGTGCATTCTCGGAGGAGGAATCTACACCTTGTTCGGAATCGTCTTCTTCGGGGTCGGCTGATTCGTCGAGGTGTGTGCGCAAGCGGTCGCGGATGCTTTCCGGGATGGGTCCCGATTCGCCTTGCCATTCGCCGTTTCGTGAAAGCCATTTGCGGTGAATGTCTCCGCACGGCGTGCCCGCATCTTCCCAGAATTCCATGCACGGGTTCTGTATGTAGGCGTAGACTTCGTGTTTCTCGGCAAACTTTTGCAAAATGACGCGGTAGAACTGCCCCATGCCCGTAAGCCCAAAGATGAACACAGGCAGGGGCCCGTCTTGACCCATAAACTGTTCGCAGTGGAATTGCCCATCGTGGTTGTCCATGCAGTCTTTGAACAGGAAGGGGATAGTCAGGTACGTTGTATTGAATTCTTGCGGATGGTTTTCGTTTTTCCGCTGGTTCATGGCGTCGAATGCGCGGGTCAATAGCGAAGGCTTGTCCCCGTGCTGGTGGAAAACCTTGGAGTACAGCGTGCGCTGCCATTTTTCGCGGTCGCCCCCGTCAAAGAAATCTCGCAGGTTGCCTTGTTCCCAATGGTCAAGAATTCCTTCGGCGAGGTCTCCGGCTCCACCTTTCCGGATAAAACCCGTCGGCCTTGAGGTCTCGTATTCCAAAAAGAGCGATGCCATCTTCCCGCAAAGGTCAAAGAGGTGCTGTTCGTCCAGTTTGCCATCGGTTTCCAAGTAGCGGACAACTTCGTCTCCGAGCAGGTGATAGTTGTGCTTTTCGGCCTTGGCGTCTTCTTCGCTTACATCGTTATTGCCGTAGAGGTATGCCCAGATAACGTTGCGGAGCAGGTCGGCATTCAGTTTCTTTTTCGTGTTGTCGTCGGGGCAGAGAATCTTGAGCAGGAACTTGTCTATCATCATGGAATTCAAGTTCGCGAGCGTCCCGCACTTTTTGACCCAGTGCAGTCTGAACCACTGTTCCAGTTTTGGGTCCGGAAAAATCACCACGGGTGTCTGGAACGGGTTTCCCCAGGAACCCTTGACGGCCTCGATGAGTTCGTCGGCAAGGTCTTCTAGGTTCAGGGAAAATTTCAGGTGCAGCATACCGACAATATATTTAAATCGGGACCGCAGAAACGATTAGCTTTGCGCTTCTTCGGAAGATTTGCCTGTGATGTCGCTTATTGCAAATACGGCGTGGTCCTTGTCAAGGCCCCAGAAAATTTCGATGCGGAAGAGTTTGCACGGTGTCGTAGAAACATCGCGGAACGTTGTGGAGTAGGACCCTTCCTTTTCGAGGCGCGAACGGATATAATCGGGCTGGATGTATTGGATTATCCTTGCTCTGTCGTCTTCGTGAACGTTCTCTACGATGAAGTTTTCCGCTGATTTCATATAAGTGAGGCTGCCATCGTAGTAGCGGTCCGTGACTTTTTCTCCTTGGAATGTCGTAACCGATTTGTTGGCCAAGTCGGCGTAGTAGGCAACGGCGTAGCGCTGGGTGAATGCCTTGGCAAATGTCCTTGCGTTTTCGTAAACGGCGCGGTTCACTTGCTCGTTTTCAAAATTGACAATGTCGTTGATATCGACGAGGCCGACTACGATATTGGAGGGGTTGTTCTCGCTCACGATGAACTTCGCATTGTGCCAGCAGTAACCTTTTTCCAGTTTAACGCGGCAGCGGAACTTGATGACTTTTTCTTTGCGGAGTCGCTCAAGGAACGATGGATGCATGCCTCCCTTGAGGTATTCCGGAAGATCGCTTGGATGGACAATCCTTTCCATGAAAAAGTTGAAGTTGTCCACCGAGAATGTGTTGGGCGGAGTCTTGTGATCGACGGCGATAATTCCCTGCATGAACTTGGCCGAAGTATGGATTCGCGTGACTTCGTTGTTCTCGAGGTTGATATGGCTGATGTAATCGAAATCGTCGGCGAGGCCTGCAAGCACGGATGTAAGTTTCTGTGTTTCTTTTTCCGAGGAGATTTCTTCTACGCTCAAGACAACGCATTTTTCGCCGTTCTTATTATACCCGAGAACAGCCTTGCTCCGTACCCAGAAGACTTCGCTTGCGAGCAGCCACCGGGCTTCAATGGATTCTGGCTCCCCTGTGACTAAGATGTGCATGAAGTTTTCTTTCGAGAAGAACCTGTGACAGGGAATCCGGTCTTGTTCGTGGACGAGCGAGTCGAAAATTTTTGCAACGCTAGAGAAAAAATCATCCGAGAACGTAAAACGCATCGCAAGGGAATCTAGGTTTGTATTCCTGTTGCGGACGGTGTGGTCGAAGGCTCCCGTGAACGGGTCGATGAAATACAGTTCGTTGATATTGTCGGCGAGGGCGTTGAGGTTTTCCAAGTCGTTGCTTTTTTGCTTTATCGTTTTCGTGACAGCGGTAATTTCGTTTTCGATAATCTGTCTGCCGTTCTTGGTGATGATGGCGGCAATGAACAGCAATGCGCCCAAGATGAATGTGGCCTTGGTGTCAAAGAGGGCGACCGTCCCGAAAACGGATGTAAGGTCGAGGTTCTCGGCAGCGAGATTGACCGCCTTGTTCAGTCCGAGGAATCCCGGCGAGACGTTGAGGACGACATCTCCGCCGAATTCAGCGAGATTTAGGTCTATTAGCCCGGAGTAGATGCTGATGGGGATGAGGCAGAAACTGAAGACAATGGACCAGAAAATGGAAATCAAGCCAATCTTGATAGTGAACCAAAAATCGTAGTAGCGAGTGGCGATGATGAGCGGGCCTGCAAAAAGGACCCATTCCATTTGCCCGAACAAAGTCGAGACAATGGTGGCTAAGGCGAGTATGTACAGCGAGATGACCCACTTGAGGAATGGACCTCTGCCGTTTCGTTGCTTGATGAGGAGGAACAGCAGGATGCGAATGATGTTTCCCGAGATGATGAGGGGGAGGAGGAGGTCGAACGGGATGAACGAGTCAAGAAGCAGGAGCATGAAAACCAGGGCAACCGAGATGATGCAGATGATGAGCATCAGGTTCCCCACAAGCAGGTTTGCTTCGCTTTCGTTCCTGTTGAGTATTTCGTCGGATGTCGTCATTTATTCCTCTTTGCCACAGGTTCCTGCCATAATAAAATAATCTTTTTTTCCTATATTCAAAACGCAAAACGAGGTTTTATTATGGAAATTAAATGGCTTAATCCCGATGCGAAGTTTGACCGCCTTGTGCTGGCGGGCGATATTGGTGGTACCAACACGAACCTTGGCCTGGTCGGCTACAAGGACGGCAAGTTTACCCTGATTCTTGAAACGGTGTGCCCCTCCAAGGACATCGACGGCCTCGAAGCGCCCATCCGCGAGACCCTCAAGATTGCGGCCGAGAGCAACGCTGCCCTGAAGCCGAGCCACATCTGCATCAGCGCCGCTGGCCCTGTGGGTTGCAACAAGTGTGTGATGACGAACCTCCCGTGGTGCGTTGACGGCGAAGCCCTTACCGCGGCGACCGGCATCCCGACGCTTGTCATCAACGACTTCATGGCCATCAGCTACGGTATCCCCACACTCGACGTGGACGACCCCAAGCAGATTTTCAAGCTCACGCATACCGATGGCAGCCAGCCCGCTCCGCAGAAGGCGACCAAGGCGGTCATCGGTCCGGGTACCGGCATGGGCGTTGGCTTCCTCGCTTTCGATGGCGAGAAGTACATCCCGGCCTGCTCCGAAGGTGGGCATTCCACGTTTGCCCCGTTCGACAAGGATTCCCAAGAATTCCACGACTACATGGAAAAGAAGATTGGCACCGTGCCGGGCGTGGAACCGCTCGTCTCGGGCATGGGGCTGCGCAACATGTACGAATGGTGGAAGGAAACCCGCGGCGTTCCCGACAACGAGGCCTTCAAGAAGATTGAAGAAACCGAACCGAACGATCGCCCCAAGTACATCAGCCGCGCAAGCGATACCGATCCGGTGGCTGCCGAGATGATGCGCCTGTTCGTGAAGATGCTCGCCCGCTTTGCAAGCGACGCTTCTACATTGTTCTTGCCGCTGGGTGGCCTCTATCTGGCTGGTGGTACGGTGCAGAAGGATTTGCGCTGGCTCGAACGCGACAACCTGTTCATGCAGTGGTTCGAGAAGAACTACAACCCGAACATCCGTCCACTTTTGAACAAGATTCCGGTGTACATCATCAAGGATTACAGCATCAGCCTATACGGTGCTGCGAATGCAAGCTTGAATCTGCAGAAGTAGTAGATTTTCTTAATCTTTGCAAAAATGGCGGGCTTCGGCCTGCCATTTCGTTTTTCGCCCGAGTCCGCGTTTGTTTTTTTGCCTTTCAGAAGATATATTTAAAGCATCTTTGGGTTAACAGGGAACAAATGGAGTTGGTCTTATGGATTCTTTCTTGAAAGGTCTCGTTTTTGCCTCGTTTTTTGGGGTATGCTTCTGCACGAACGCCTTCGCGCAGACCAAGGTCGTTGTCGACCCGTCTAAGAAGTACCAGGTTTTCGAGGGCTGGGGCACGAGCCTCTGCTGGTGGGCTGTTCTTGTGGGTGCCTGGGATGAGGCGAACCGCGACAAGTTCCTGGGTGCCGTCGCCGACCCCGACACGGGCTTGGGTTACAATATTTTCCGTTACAACGTTGGCGGCGGGGACCAGCCTGGTCACAATCACCTTACGAAAGGTGACGGCGGCGGCAAGGTTCCCGGTTACAAGCCGACAGAGAAGGGCGACTTTGACTGGACGGCCGATCCCGCCCAACGCGGCGTCGCCCTCAGCCTCAACAAGATGGTCAAAGACCCGATTTTTGAGGCCTTCAGCAATTCCCCTCCGTGGTGGATGACCAAGAGCGGTTGCGTCTCGGGCAGTAACGACGGTTCCGACAACCTGAAAGAAGATTATTTTGACGATTTCGCGGATTACCTTTCTGAGGTGGCGCTCCACTTCAAGACGGAATGGGGGCTCACGTTCCGCACGGTCGAGCCGTTCAACGAACCGAGTGCCGGCTGGTGGAAATCGAATGGCGGCCAGGAGGGGTGCGGTTTCAAGAACAACCAGTCCAAGATGATTGTGGAACTGGGCAAGGCACTCAAGAAGAAGGGACTCTACCCGGAAACGTCCGTGAGTGCGGCCGACGAGACGTCCATCAAGCAGGCGCATGACCAGCTGGGCAATTACACCTCCGAGGCGCTGTCTTACTTGGGCCAGGTGAACACGCACAGCTATTCCGACGGCAGCTACCGCAAGCAACTTTACAACCGTGCCTTCAGCATGGACAAGCGCCTTTGGCAGTCCGAGACGGGCCCGCTGAGCAAGAACGGCGACGAGCATATCGCGCTGTGGATGGCGAATGTGATTATCCAGGACTTGCGCGACCTGAAGGCCGAGGCTTGGATTGACTGGCAGATTGCCGACCCCGCCGAGAACTGGCGTTCCATCAAGGCGGACCACAAGAAACAGACATTCTCCTACATGCCGCGCTACTACATGCACGCTGCGTTCAGCCGCTACATTCGCCCGGGTTCGCGCATTATCGATAGCGACAACGGCAACACGGTTGCCGCCCTGCGCCCCGACGGGGCGCTGGTCATCGTCGTGCGGAACAGCGGTAGCAGCGACGTGAAGTACAACTTCGATTTGAGCAAGTTCAAGAAGTTAGGGACAACGGCGAAGGTCGTGCGTTTCGAGCTGCCGGGCAGCCTCAAGCCGGCTGACGATATCGCCATCAGCGGCACTTCGCTTGCGATGACGGCGAAATCGAATACCGTCACGACGATGGTTGTCGCGGATGTGGAAGGGACGGATTGCACTCCGTCGGAGGTCATCTCTTACGTAAAAATCCACAATGGCGACTGGGAAGAATCTAAGGATGTGTCGCTCAAGAAGGGCGATTCCCTGGTCATCGGCCCGCACCCGTACGAGGGTGGTCGCTGGAGCTGGACCGGCCCGAATGACTACTATTACCTGGGCCGCGAAGCCCGTTTCAAGAACATGGACGGGACAAAGAGCGGAATCTACACGGGCAAGTACGTGAACCCGTCGGGCTGCGAGACGGAATTGAAGGTCAAGGTCGTGGTGGACGACCCGGAACACCCCTATGTCGAGAAGCCGCCTGAGGACACGTCGACAACAGCCTTCAAAAACGTGCGGCTCGCTTCCCTTGTCCGTGCCTACAGATTCGGGGACGGGATTCGGGTGACGGGCACAAACGGCGGATGGACTGTGTTCCGGATGTACGACATGCAGGGGATTCCTGTGAAAACGGCTGAATTTGTCGGGGACGGGATTGTCCAAATGGGCCCTGCCCAGCCACGCGGACACTATGTCGTCCAAATTCTCGACAGGTCGGGCATGCGTTTGTTCGAAGGAATTGTTCGATATTAAAAGGTTTTCTTGTTGCGAATTTGATATAGATTGCTTATATTAAATTACATGAACAAGAAAACTCTCATTACTTTGCTTTTAATTCTCGTCAGTGTCCTCATGATCACGTTCTTCGTGATGGACTGGCTCGTGTTTTACCGCTGCGGCGCCGTCGAGCAATGCCTTGTCGAAAGCAGCAATTACCAGAATATCGCCAAGTTTGCGGTTACCGGCATCATGACGGTCATCGTATTCTTCATTGGCGGTAACTGCCTGTGCAGACGCGACCGCAACTTTCTACAGGCCGGCTTCGCGATGGCCTTGTGTGCAGACTTCTGCCTCAAGATTCTGCACAATTATTCCCACTTTCTGGACCACCGCAGTGACTACACATTGCTCGGCATCTGCTTTTTCATGGTGGTGCAGGCCTTGTTCATTTACCGCCATACGCGCATGAGCGACACGGACAACAGTTCCCCGTGGATTCTTTGCATCCCGTTTGGCGTCATGTTCCTCGCGAATGCGCTGCACCTGTTCCGCATTTTCGAGGGCCCGACGGTCCCGATTGTCGCCACCTACGGCGCCTTCCTCATCTGCTCGCTGATTGTCGCTTGCAAGGTGCCCAAGAAGGGGTATTTCCCCGAAAAGAACGCCAGGAATATCAAGCGCGGCATGATCCTGTTCTTCTGCTGCGACGCCTGCGTTGGCCTTTCGCTGGCTACGGGCGAAGACCATAGCGTCCAAGAAATTGTCGCTACGGTCGCAAACAACTTTGTGTGGTATTTCTACACCCCGGCCCTGATTCTGTTGGGCCTCAGCGGGTATAAGAGGAAAGGGTAAGTAGGAAGTAGACAGTAAGCAGTGATTAGTGGTTGGGAGGCAGCAGGTTTGTCATTGCGAGGGGCGAAGCCCTGAAGCAATCTCCGTCAGAGAATCTAGAGATTAGGATCTAGGGGCTATGAGGTGTGAGACCCTAGCCTCATTGCTCACAGCTCATCGCTCATTGCTCACAGCTCATTGCTCGCGCCTCGCGCCTCGAGCCTATCCCAGATACTTTTCGCCGCTTTCCACGCTCTGGTAGATGAGCGTGTTGATGGTCATGGGGCCCACGCCGCCGGGGACCGGCGTGTAGGCGGATGCCACGTTGTCGAGTCCCTTTTCGATGTCGCCGACTCCACCCGGATGGTAACCGGCGTCGACCACGACCGCGCCCTGCTTGATCCATTCCTTCTTGATGAACTCGGGCTTGCCCACGGCACCCACGAGGATGTCGGCCTGCTTCACGAATTCGGGGAGGTTCTGCGTCTTGCTGTGGCAGATGGTCACGGTGCAGTCGGCATTCAAAAGCATCATCGCCATCGGCTTGCCCAGAATGGCGCTGCGGCCGACGACTACGGCATGCTTGCCTGCGAGCGGGATGTTGTAGGCCTTCAAAAGGCGCATGATTCCGGCGGGAGTCGCGCATCCGTAGGCGGGCTCGCCCATCGCCATGCGGCCAAAGCCCAGGCAGGTCACTCCGTCCACGTCTTTGCGGGCGTCAATGGCCTCGAAAGCGGCGCGTTCATCGATGTGGCGCGGGACTGGGTGCTGCAGCAGAATGCCGTGTACGTCGCGGTTGTCGTTCAATTCCTGGATTTTGTTCAGCAGTTCCTCGGTGGTGGTGTTCTTGGGGAGCACCACGCGGATGCTTTCCATGCCCACGCGGGCGCAGGCGTTGCCCTTCATCTTCACGTAGGTGGCGCTGGCCGGGTCGTCGCCCACCAGGATGGTCGCGAGGATGGGGGTCTTGCCCGTTTTTTCCTTGAGTTTCGCCACGCGGGCGCTGAGTTCTTCTTCAGTGGTCTTGGCGAGGGCCTTGCCGTCGAGGATGAGTGCTGCCATAAGGTCTCCGTTAGGGCGTTTTTACCCGTTTTTCGGAAACAAAGATAGATATTCTGGGAATAAAAAAAAGCCCCCAAAGGGGCTAATAAAGGTGAAACGCTTTCGCTGTGTTAACTTGCCGACCCAACCTCTCGGTTAGATCAGGGTGTCAAGCACTGCGGGGACAATGATGCAAACAACGACCCACGGGTACGAAAGGGAACCACGGAGCCACCCAGTGCGGAACCCGGTGCGGGCGAATTCCACCTTGTGAATGTTTTCAGGATTCTCGACTGAGCCCTGGACGGATTGGTCCAACAGGTCTTTCACGCTTTCAATCGAGGAATCGAACAAACGCTTCTGGCTTGTCGCATTTTCGATGATGTGTGCAAAATTGTTGTACATGGTTTTTTCCTTTAAAAAACCCAATCCTTTCCTAAAGATAGAAAAAAGTTACAAAAATCAAAGGGGTTTGTTGAATTTTGTTTACGTTTGTGCTTTTTGCGTGTTTTAACTCACGGAATTGCCGTTTTTTTTGAAAAAAATGCGGTTGGTATTGTTTTTTTAACCATCATTTTGGTTTCATTGTGACGAACATCATATATTATCCTACATTTATAGTGTGAAATTTGGCTGATCCTAACCATGTTTGAGGGAATATGAATATAATATGCAAGTCCTCCGCTCTTGCCGTTTGTGCAGGTCTTTTTGCCTGCGGCGGCTCCCAGAAACCGGCTGTTGAACCTGCTTCGGCCGATTCCACTGCGGTACAGGCTCCGGCTCGCCTAGATACCCTGATTACCGATCAGGACCGGTTCAGCTATGCCCTCGGAAAAGATTTGGGCCGGGCCATTGCCAATGTGAACGTCCCATTGCGGATGGATTTGGTCAAAAAGGCCATTGACGACCAGTTGGATTCGACGAAAAAGTCTCTAATGAGCGATTCTGCTTCTGAGGCGGCTCTTCAGGACCTGCTTTTGCGCATGCAGCAGCAGAAGGAGGCCGAGGAAAAGGCTGCGGCCAAGAAGAATCTTGACGAACAGGTTCAGTTCCTGGCGAAGAATATTTTGGATTCTACGGTGAAAACGACCCCGAAGGGTGTGCAGTACAAGATTCTCTTGGACGGGCCGGGAATTACCCCAAAGGCGTCGGACAAGGTCCAGGTGCATTACGTGGGTGCCCTGCTCAACGGAAAAGAGTTTGATAACAGCGTCAAGCGTGGCGAACCCATGGAATTTCCGGTGAATGCTGTCATCGAAGGTTGGCAGGACCTCCTTATGATTATGCACGAAGGCATGAAGGTGAAGGCCTGGATTCCTAGCGAACTCGCTTATGGCGCGGAAGGCGTTCCTCCGTCAATTCCGCCGAACTCGCTCCTCGTGTTCGAAGTACAACTGTTGAAGGTCTATGCTGAAAATCCGGAACCGCTGCCTGCAGCCAGTGCTCCGGCGGATTCGGCTGCCGCTCCGGCGGCTGCTCCGGCAGACCCTGCGGCGAAACCCGCCACCAAGAATTAATTTATGGTTGCAACCATGAACAAGTCTGCGTCTGATTTCTACTCTCAGCACTTCGAAGTCGCCGGGTTCATCCGGGAAGTCTTCGGTTACATGGACCGGTTCAAGGGCCAGCTCTTCATCTTGAAGATTGATGACAGCCTCATGGACCACCCCCTGTTCCCGGTGCTCATGCGAGATATCGCCCTGTTGCACAAGGCGGGTATCCGCATCATTATCGTGCCGGGTACGCGCAAGAGTATCGACGCGCAGCTCAAGGCTTGGGAAATCGAATCCAAGTTCCATGACGGCGTGCGGCTTACGAGCGAAGAGGCCCTGCCCCTCATAGAGCAGGCGTCCTTGGGCGTTGCCCAGCGCATCATGAGCCACCTCACGGCGAGCGGCCTCAGCGGTATCCAGGGCAACTGGGTGCTGGCGCGGAGCCTTGGCGTCATCGACGGCGTAGACTACATGAGAACGGGCCGGATCGAAAGGATTCAGCGTGATATCCTCGACCAGCTTTTGAACGAAAAGTTTGTGCCTATCATTCCGCCGATTGGCTGGAACAAGCTCGGGCATGCGTACAACATCAGCTCTACCGAACTTGCGACCGAAATCTGCAAGTATATGAAGGTGGGCAAGCTGTTCTTCATTGGTAACGAGAACGGTATCAAGCTCAAGGGTCTTGTGACCGGCAAGAACACAAAGTATTTGGAACCCACCGAGTCGGGCGTGATTTCGGCTTTGGACGTGGACCAGGCGAAGGAACTGTTGGAACTCAATTCCGACGTGTTGAACTTTGCGCAGATGGACTACCTGATGAACGCCATCCATGCCTGCGAGGCGGGCGCGAACCGCGTTCACCTGCTAAGCGGTGAATTCCAGGGCAGTGTGCTGCAAGAAGTATTCAGCGCACGCGGTGACGGTACCATGGTGTACGCGAACCAGTACTCGAGTATTAGGCCTGCGAACATCGAAGATATTCCGGATATCCTCCGGATTATGCAGGACTACATTGCGAAGGGCTACCTGGTGCCGCGTACACAGGAAAGCATTTCCGAAAAGCTCAAGGACTACGTGGTGTACAGCATCGACAACAGCATCCACGGTTGCGGTGCGTTGCACGCCTTCGAAGACGGCATGGCCGAAATTGCGGGCATTGCCGTGGGTGCGAACTACCGCAAGTCGGGCATTGGCGACGCGATTGTACGGCACCTGATTTCTATTGGGCGCATGAAGGGCTACAAGAAATTGTTCCTGCTCACGACGCAGGCGCTCGACTGGTTCTACCCGTTCGGATTTGAGGACGGCACGGTCGAGGACTTGCCCAAGAGCAAGCGGGACAACTACAACCAGAAGCGTAACTCGCGCATATTGATACTCCCGCTTGACAAGTAGGAATTTCACGGTTGGGTGTTGCATGGCTTTTAAGAAAATAGCACTGCTGTTTGCCTTGCTGTGGATTGCCGCATGTTCTGATGGCGAAAACGATGAAAAAGCCTTTATGCGTTTGATTGAAGATGATGAAGAATCTTCTTCGATAGCGTTGAATGGCTCCATAGAATATATGCCGTCTATGAATGCGGAACGAGTCCGGATTTTCCAGGTAGACAGGGATTTGAATCCGATTGATTCTTTTGAAGTGACGGTGGGGCCAAAACGCGGGCATTCTATTGAATTTGCTGTTGACGCACGATATTATGAAACTCCGTATTTAAAACTTGTGACGATTTTCCCGCTTAACAAGAAAGAAAAAATGGAATTGTCCCAGTATTATTACTTGGATACGTATAATACGCACGTATACCTGCAATTCTATGGTGCCTTGATTTCTGGCCGCGTTGAAACCTTGGTCCGAGAAAAAAAGTACAGTTTGCACAATGCCATTAACAAGGCTTACGAGGAACTTGAAAAATCGATGGGGATTTCGTTAGAGGACCCGCAATACAGAACCTTTAATGAAGGCAATGATTATTATTCTAATACGGGCCTATTTGATATGACGCCCTATGTTCTTTGTCGATATGAAATTTCTGATAGCCTGTTCTACAGCGATTTTAGGGAATGGCGTGATTTTTTTGCGAAAGACGGAAAATTTGATTCGACGATCAAGGTGCGTGCGGCTGATTCCTGGCTGGCCACGTTCGATTTGCGGTTAGATTCTAGGGACAAGTTTTATTTTGAAAGTGACAATCGCGATACGTCTTCTAGGTTGAAAAAAATAGATACGGCGTTCTTTGCATGGGCGTATGAACTGGACCGCTCTTGGAGCGAAAAGGATTCCATAGAAATCATGAATGAACTTAGCCTTTATAATGGGCGTCAGTTTGTTTATGAAAGTAATTGTCCGTCGCTCTATGGTTGGCGTTTGCAGACGACTCTTGAAGATACGATTGGCACTTGCTTGTGCAATAGATGGGATTTTGTGGAACATGACGGAATCTATTATTTGTGTCGATACGAAAGTGGGACGGGATGGGAAGTGTTAAGTGACGTTGATTCCATATTGAACCATAAGTATTCGGAGGAGTGCAATAGGGGCATTTGGTCTTATGGCGTGCTCGGATATCATGAAGATAAAACGTATGTTTGCGACTGCGATGATTCCGATCAGTGCGGATGGTCCGAAGTGAAAGAAGACTTTAAGTGGACTGTACTTGATACGCCGACTGTCAATATTTTGGCGGCGCGTCTTTATGGGGATTGCAGAGACCATGGAGGCGAAAAACAGGTGATGGACAGCATCTTGCTGCGCTGCCATTGGAATCGGTGGGCAAAGGTCGATACATTGTCGTATTATATGGGGATATGTCATAATACCTCCAATCAAATAGAATTTGGCCAGATGCCGAATGGGGATTACTATAAGTGCAGAACTTATGGCGGAACAGAATGGGAACCCTGTACCTATCCAGAAGTGAAGGGCGATTTGTGCAATTGGGTGATTGATCCTGTTTATAAAAAATATGGTGACCAGTATTTTTATTGCTCAAACGAAAAGTGGAGCGAAGTCCCGGAAGATAGCGTTTATAAGCCTGTTGTGCGCGGTGATTCGTGCGGTCCAGTAAATAAAGGCGAAATCAAAAAGTACGATGACGAGTATTTTATCTGCAATTTGATAACCACTTCTGGCAGGCAATTGTATTACTGGCAAAGGGCAAGTGAATCGGACCTTTCCAGAGAAGATTAAATAGGGAATGGTGTCATGGAATGCCCCAGGGATTTGTTGCCGGTGGTGCAGGTTTTGTGTGTCCAGGATAATTAGTCTTTTTAGGAGTTATTATGAATACGCTTGAAGCAATACGTACACGTCGCAGTACCCGCAAGTTCAAGGCACAGCCTGTCGAACTCGAGAAGTTGAAGCAGATTGTCGAGGCGGGCCAGTTCGGGCCTACCGGCGGCAATGCGCAGAGCAACCACTTCTTCGTGATTTCGGATGCTGCGGTGATTGCGAAACTCAAGGAACTCGTGCAGTCCGCTTTTGCCGCGATGGAACTCCGCGAAGACTTGTACAAGAGCCTCAAGAATTCCATTACGCTTGCGCGCAAAGGGAACTACTCCTTCTGCTATACGGCGCCCGTGCTGATCGTGGTCGCGAACAAGAAGGAATACGGCAACAACATGGCCGATGTCGCCTGCGCTGTGGAGAACATGATGCTTGCCGCGAACGAGCTTGACCTCGGCAGTTGCTACATCAATCAGCTCAAGTGGCTGAACGAAGACCCGACGCTTCTCGAATACCTGCACGGCCTTGGCTTGCGCGAAGACGAACGCGTGTACGCCTCCGTTGCCATCGGCTACGCCGATACGGAGAGTGGCCTCCCGAACCGCGCGGAATCCCCGCGCGTCGGCAACGAAGTCGTGTTCGTGTAATTTTTGTATATTACTCCCAACACCAGAAAGGGTGGTATTAAGGATCGCGGATATATACCATCCGCGGAGTAAAGGTGATGCTCGACGCTGATTTGGCTGAAATTTACGGGTATGAAACAAGATTTTTTAATCGTCAGGTAAAAAATAATATTGAGCGATTTGCAGAAGATTTTCGATTTCAGTTGACCGAGGAAGAAATGCAAATCTTGATGTGCAAAAAATGCACATCAAGTTGGGGCGGCACGAGAAAGCTGCCTTATGCCTTTACAGAACAAGGCGTTTATATGCTTATGAGTGTGTTAAAAGGCGATTTAGCAATTCAGCAGAGTATGGCTCTCATTCGGCTTTTCAAAAAGATGAAGGACTATATTGTTGATGAAAATCGCCTATTACTCGAATCTGACGGTATTGCGCAGGTCGCTGCCCACACGATTCAGAATACAAAAGAAATAGCCGAAATCCGCCAAGATGTCTCCATTATGAAAACAGACCTCCAGAAAGTCATGGAAAATTTCGTGGACCCGAGCACCCACAAACATTTCCTGATACTGAACGGCCAGCGGCTAGATGCCGATGTCACCTACACGCAAATTTACGGCATGGCGAAGAAATCCATCACGATTATTGACGACTATGTCGGCGTGAAGACGCTTGACCTGTTGCGACGAATCGCGAAAGGAGTCTCCGTGACAATCTATAGTGACAATCGCAGTTTTGAAACCCTGACGGACCAGATGCAGAAAGATTTTCTTGCGGTGCGTCCTGATGTCAAATTCGTCATGAACAAGACAAAAGACAAATTCCACGACCGCTACATCTTCTTGGATTACGGACTGAAAAGCGAAAAGCTCTTCCACTGCGGAGCATCCAGCAAAGACGCCGGCAACAAAATTACCACCATCATGCAGATAGAATACACGCAGGCGTATCGTAGCATTATGGAGATACTTGAGAAAAAATGAATAGCGCCATATCGTCTCGATCTCGGCACAACATTGTCATTGCAACCCCGATTTTAATGTTACGGAATTCAGTATCATTAGATTCAATGCTGGTAGCAATGGTTACATTCACCCTTTCCCGAGCATTTCTTTCACATTCTTCTTGACTTCTGTCAAGTCACTGCTTGTGAGTATCGGGATGAGCGAGTTGATTTCTTCGATGGGTTTGTCCCACCAGCGCCATTCGAGCATGAGGTTGGTGAGCTCGTCGTCAAAGCGGTTACGGATAAACTGCGCTGGGTTCCCGGCCACGATGGTGTAGGGGTCCACGTTGCTGCCTACGACGCTGCTTGCGCCGATGATTGCGCCGTCACCGATATGCACTCCGGGGAGTATCGTTGCGTTCTGGCCAATCCACACGTCGTTCCCGATGACGGTGTCTCCCTTGAGCGGCATGTCCGCAGGGGCGGGCGCCTTCATGTCCCAGCCTGCAAGCGTGTAGAACGGGAATGTCGATATCGCGTTCATCTGGTGGTTCGCCCCGTTCATCACGAATTCCACTCCCGCCGCAATCTGGCAGAACTTGCCGATAACCAGCTTGTCGTTGTTCCACGGGTATAAGTGAGTCACGTGGCTTTCGAATTCGCTGTCGGCAATGTAGGTGAAGTCGCCCACGATGATATTCGGGTTCTTGAGCGTCGGCTTCACGTAGATTTCCTTGTCGTAGCCCGCAATCGGGTGGATTGTATTCGGGTCGGGGATGTTTTGCGGTGTAGGCATGTCTCCAAATTACATTTTTTTTCTATTGTTCTTTTTATGGAACGCGAAAATTTTAAATCAAGACTTGGTTTTATCCTTATCGCTGCCGGTTGCGCCATCGGATTGGGCAACGTTTGGCGTTTCCCTTATATTGCGGGCCAGTACGGCGGTGCGGCTTTTGTGCTGCCCTATCTTGGCTTCTTGCTGTTCCTCGGGCTCCCGATCCTCATGGCGGAACTTGCGCTGGGTCGTGGCGGCCGTAGCGGTGTCGCCCGCGCCTTCGATAACCTGGAAAAGCCGGGGACCAAGTGGCACTGGGCCAAGTTCCCGCTGATTTCGGCGAACTACATCTTGATGGCGTTCTACTCGGTGGTCACGGGCTGGATGCTCTACTACTTCTACAAGATGGTCACCGACGCGAACTTCCTCAAGGGGACTCCCGACCAGATTGCGGCCGGTTTCGGTGAAATGCTTGCGAACCCCGCGCTTATGATTTTCTGGATGACCGTCGCCATCGTGCTCGGCCTTGGGGTCGTATCGCTTGGGCTCCAGAAAGGTGTCGAGGGCGTCACCAAGAAGATGATGATTTGCCTGCTTGTCATCATGGTCCTCCTTGCCATTCGAGCCGTGACGCTTCCGGGTTCTACTGCAGGTCTCCAGTTCTATTTGCTTCCGTCTTTCGAGCGCTTGACGCAGTCGGGCAAGGGCGTGGGCGAGGCAATCTTTGCGGCATTCGCGCATGCGTTCTTCACGCTCAGTATCGGTATCGGTAGCATGGCGATTTTCGGTAGCTACATAGGCCGCAAGCACTCCCTCGTCAAGGAAGCTGCGAGTGTCTGCATCCTTGATACGGTCGTCGCGCTTGTTGCGGGTATTATCATCATCCCGAGCTGCTTCGCCTTTGGCCAATCTCCGGGACAGGGCCCGGGTCTCATCTTCGTTACGCTTTCCAACGTGTTTTCCATGATGCCGGCGGGTCGGTTCTGCGGTGCGGCGTTCTTCCTGTTCATGTCTTTCGCGGCTCTGTCCACCTTGATTGCCGTGTTCGAGAACCTCGTCTCGTTCTGGATGGACCTCAAGGGGTACGACCGTAAAAGGGTCGCCTTCTGGAACATCCTGGTCGTATTCGCGCTTTCGCTCCCGTGCGCCCTCGGCTTCAACGTGCTTGCGGGCTTTGAACCGTTCGGCCCCGGCAGCTGTGTGCTGGACCTCGAAGACTTTATCGTGAGTAACACCATGCTTCCGCTTGGCGGCATGTTCATCGTGATTTTCTGCTCCAGCCGTTACGGCTGGGGGCAGGAGAAATTCTTTGCCGAAATCAACTCCGGCAAGGGCTACAAGATTCCGAGCAACACCATCTTCAAGATTTATTTCAAGTGGGTGCTGCCTGTGCTTGTTTCCATCTTGCTTATTCAAGGGTATCTCTCCAAGTTCGCCCCCGACCTCTGCGCCAAAATCTTCGGATAGGAAGAAGATTTTGCAAATCTGTAAAATAAAAAATGAAAAAGCAAACAAAATATTTTTGAGAAAAGCGAGATCGGTAGTCAAAGAAAAGAAAGAAATTAATCGTTGCGAGAATGGAAGCGTTGGCCAAGGAAGGGGAGGGTGCAGGGAGGGGACCGTGCGGCCTTCGCAACTCCGAGCTGGGTCCCCTCCCGCAATTATTTAAATGAGTAAAATGAAGAAATAACAATGGTTCTAAAACTTGTTTTTTATTTTTTCTATTTTTGCCGTGCAAAAACCTAACCACTAATCACTAACCACCAACCACTATTTATGATGGATTTCAAGAAGATGGAAGATGGCTTCCGGATGATTCTGGAAGGCATGGGCGAAAACCCGAACCGTGAAGGTCTTTTGGATACGCCGAAGCGTGTCGCGAAGATGTACGCCGAACTCATGACGGGGCTTTCGGGTGAAACCCGCGCCGAAGATATCTTGAAGACGCGTTTCCATGAAAAGTACGACGAGATGATCATTGTGCCGGATATCGAGTTTGCAAGCATGTGCGAACACCATTTTCTGCCGTTCACGGGCAAGGCACATGTGGCTTACATCCCCGGCGATTGCGTGGTGGGCCTTTCCAAGATTCCGCGCGTGGTGGAATTTTACGCGCGCTTCCCGCAAATTCAGGAACGCATGACGCGCCAGATTGCAGAACTCATCCAGAAGGAGCTGAACCCGAAAGGCGTGGCCGTGGTGCTCGAGGCATCCCACATGTGTATGACGATGCGTGGTGTGAAAAAGCCCGGTGCCACGATGGTGACGACGCAGCTTTTGGGCCGCTTCAAGACCGACGAGAAAACGCGTGCCGAATTCATGTCTAGGATTTATGCGCCTCGGTAATGTAGCCGCCAATACTACTTTTTGTCCATTATGGATAGATTTAATATAAAGTAATTTAAAGTGTTTTTATTATTATGGGCCATGGACATTTTGTCCATGGCCTTTGGATTTATTGTCCATAAAAAAAGCGCTTTGCCTATTTCTGAATTTGCGGGAATTAGGTAATTTGGTAATGGGTGAAAGAAATAGATGTTTGGATGTATGGCGATGTGGGTTTTGTTGCATTCACTTTAATACGATAATCCCCATACAATGTTTTTCTTTGTTTTTGACGAATACGCCAAGACGTTTTTGAGTGTTGTCTTTGTGGTATTTTGAATAAACTAAAAAAACATTGGCCGTGCACGACCTTTATTTCTACGATATTGATTTTTGGTTAGAATAAGGAGACAAGAAATGAAATCTAAAATATTGACAAGCATGGTCGTTGCGTGCGCCTTTGCCTTGGTGAATTGTGATGACACCACTTCGGCTGTGGAAGATGCCCTGCAGGAACAGGGTGGTGTTCCTACATCCAGTAGCGATGGACTTGCGCCTACGACAACGCCCGAAATCAGTTCTGGCTCTATTGTCGGTGGCAACAATGCCGCGATTCCGGCTTCTTCGGATAGCCAGGGATTAAGCCAGGGAATTGAACAGGGAACTGTGCCCGCATCGTCGGCCATTGGCGGTGGTAATCTGGTTCCTGCGACATCTTCGGCTGGTGGCGAAAACGCCTCGCCGACTTCTGCTCCGGCTTCTTCCGGGCAGCAGGGCGGTGATGTTGCCCCGGCGCCTGCCTCCAGTTCTGCTGGTACTACCGTGACTCCGGCCAGCTCCAGTGCTGCGGCTCCGGCTAGCAGTTCCGAAGCTGCACAGGCTCCTGCGGCTAGCGGTATTTTCCTTGCCGAAGGCACGGACGAAAACAAGGACCAAATGGAAGTTGAATATATCGAACACACCGGTTGGGATGGTGGCGGAATCCTTTCTTATCCCAAGCGTCTCTCCGCCGACAAGAAGCATGCCGTTGTCGTTTGGGGTCCCGGTGGCGGTACTGAACCCGGTGCTTACGGTGGAATGATCCGCCGTCTTGCTTCGCACGGCTTCGTGGTGATTGCGCTGCGCGAATCTCCGGGCAACACTTCCCAGGGCAAGCCCGCTCTCGACTGGCTCGAAAAGAAGAACAACGATCCGAACGATCCGCTTTATCAGAAACTCGACATGACGAAGGTTGGGTGCTCTGGCCACTCCATGGGCGGCCTTGAATCTGAGCAGATGGTTATTCAGGACAAGCGCGTGATTACGGCGATGCTGAACAACAGCGGTGACCTCGGACATACGGCTATGGCGAGCGTCCCGACAGACAAGACTATCGGTATCGTTTACGGTGAAGCTGGCATGGAACGCCCGAATGCCGAAGCTGACTACAACAACAACGGTGTCAAGGTTCCTGCTTGCCTTATCCAGATGACGGGTGGCCCGCAGGGCGGCGAAGGTGGCTGGGGTCACGGTTCTGGCCCGTGGGGCGGCATGGCCGCGACGGTTGCCTGGATGCGCTGGCACCTCGGCGGCGAAGACTTCCGCAAGGCTGATTTTGTCGGTTCGAGCGGTCGCTACATCAATGGCGAAATCATTGGTGAACAGGGACACTGGAAGGGAACCTGCAAGAACTTCTAATACTCCACACTCCAAAAGAAAGCACTCCGGGATTTATCCTGGGGTGCTTTTTGTTGTGAAAATCAGTTGAACTTACTTAATTAATTCGACAAATTCGCGGCACACGGCTTCGGGATCGGGCTTGCCGAAGATGGCGGAACCGACCACAAAGATGTTCGCGCCGGCTTCCTTGCAGGCGAGAATGTTGTCGAGCTTGACGCCGCCGTCGATCTGGATGTCGAGTTCCGGTTTCATCTGGCGGAGTTCACGAATCTTGTCGAGGCAGTAGGGGATGAGGCTCTGGCCGCCGAAGCCCGGGTTCACCGACATGATGAGCGCCATGTCCACAATGTCGAGTACGTACTTGATGCTTTCGAGCGGGGTCGCCGGGTTGATGGCCACGGCGGGCTTCACGCCGAGTTCTGCAATCTGGTGCAGCAGGCGGTCGAGGTGGTTCGTAGTTTCGGCGTGTACGCTGATGATGCTTGCACCGGCCTTTGCGAATTCGCCCACGTACTTTTCGGGGTTCTCGATCATCAGGTGGCAATCGAGCGGGAGCTTGGTGCCCTTGCCGACGCAGGCAGAAATGCCCGGGCCAAAGCTGATGTTCGGGACAAAGTGCCCGTCCATGATGTCGAGGTGAACAAGACCGGCTCCACCGTTTTCGATGGCCTGGAGACCTTTGCCGAGTTCGAGGAAATTTGCGTTCAATACGCTTGGGGCGATAATTTGCTTGAGCATGTTGCAAATATACATTTTTTTGCTAATTTTATTTGCACTAAGATGAAAGGAGATAATTATGGCAAAAACAACTGCTACCAAAGCTACAACAAAGAAAGCTGCTGCAAAACCTGCTGCCGCTCCGAAGGCTGCCCCCAAGGCCGCCCCGGCTAAGAAGGCTGCTGCCAAGCCCGCTGCAAAGGCTGCCGCCCCCAAGGCTGCAAAGGCTGCCGCTACAAGCGCTGCTCCCAAGAAGGTCACCGTTGAGTTCATCGCGGATTGCCCGCTTGCAAGCACCGTGTCCATCGCTGGCACCTTCAACAACTGGGCTGTCGATGTCGACATGCTCAAGAAGGACAAGAAGTCCGGCCTCTGGACAACGAAGATTGCCCTCGTTCCTGGCGACTACGAATACAAGTTCGTATGCGACGGCAAGAACTGGGATGCCGGCGACAACAAGATCAAGCACGTCTAATTTTAGACGAAAGAACGCCGCTTCGCGGCTACAGACGAAAGAGGTTTCGGAATACCGGGACCTTTTTTGTTTTACAATAATTGAAAAAAAAGCCTGTAGCAGGAAAGCTGGTTAATTTAACAAATAGTGTAAAGTGGCACGAGAATGGAGGCGTCGGCCACAACCTGTCAAGGCGAATGCCGCGGTCATACTTGTATGACCATGGCTGAGCCGTAAGGTTGGCGCTTGCGCCAGGATGGGGAGTGTGTTGCAAAAAAAAAACTAAATTTCCGCCCATGGCAAATTATTCTATTCCCCAAGAAGTTTTTGTGAAGGCTGCCGAACAGTACGGCACCCCCCTCTGGATTTATGACCGCGCCACTATCGAAAAGTGTGTGAAGGATGTCCAGGTTTTTGACACCGTGCGTTTTGCCCAGAAGGCATGCCCGAACCTTTCCGTGGTTTCGCTCATCCGTAAGCTCGGCTGCGTTGTCGATGCCGTCTCTGCTGGCGAAATCGTGCGCGCTCTCAAGGCGGGTTTCAAGGGTGGAGTCCAAAAGGGCAAGGCTCCTGAAATTGTCTACACCGCAGACATCTTTGACAAGGACGCTCTTGAACTTGTGAAGGAACACAACATCGCGGTGAACGTCGGTTCGCCCGACATGATCCAGCAGCTCGCTGATTTCGGCGTGAAGTCCGAACTCACCATCCGCGTGAACCCGGGCTTTGGCCACGGCCATTCCCGCAAGACCAACACCGGTGGCGACCTCAGCAAGCACGGCATCTGGCATGAACAGATTAAGGACTGCATCAAGCTTGCGCAGGCAAACGGCATGTGGATTACCGGCCTGCATATGCATATCGGTTCCGGCACCGACTTCGAACACCTTGCTCAGGTGTGCGATGCCATGGTTGACGCAAGCCGTCGCCTGGGTTCTCACCTCCGCACCATCAGTGCAGGGGGCGGCCTCCCGATTCCTTACCACGAAGAAGAAAAGGGCAACCGCATCGACGTGAAGGCCTACTACGATTTGTGGGACAAGGCCCGCAAGAACATCCAGCAGAGCATCGGCCACGATGTTCACCTGGAAGTAGAACCGGGGCGCTACCTGGTGGCCGAGAGCGGCTACCTGATGGCCGAAATCCGCGCCGTCAAAAAGCAGGGCGATAACCTGTTCTATCTGGTGGATGCCGGCTTTACCGACCTCGTGCGCCCGAGTTTCTACGGCAGTTATCACGGCATTTCCATCATCGCCCGCGACGGTCGTGAATTGAACGAAACAGTTGACGCCGTTGTGGCAGGCCCGCTCTGCGAATCCGGTGACGTGTTCACTCAGGAAGAAGGCGGATTCGTCGTGACCCGCAAACTCCCGAAGGCCAAGGTCGGCGACTTGCTGATTCTCCATGATGCCGGCGCCTACGGTGCCGCCATGAGCAGCAACTACAACAGCCGCCGCTACGCCGCCGAGACCATGTACACGAACGGCGAACTGAAGGTCATCCGCGAAAGGCAGACGTTTGAGCAGTTGCTCCAGAACGACCGCATCATCGACCTATAAGTTTCCAGACCGATGAGATAAGATTTATAAACTTCGCATAACTGAGTTTAGAATCAACATGTTTTATAAAACGGCCTATGGAAATATATCCATAGGCTTTTGAATTTATTGTGTGAAATTTTTACGGGTTCTTGTTCAATGCTTCGAGCTTTGCCTGGAACTCGGCGACTTTATCTGCAGGAAGTCCCATTTCTTGAAGGACTGCGATGGAATCGGCACGCTCCTGTTCCTTTCCTTCAGCAAATCCTGTGGCGAGCCCCTCGTTTTTCCCTTCGGCGAATCCCTCGGTCTTGCCCTCGGCGAATCCTTCGGTTTTTCCTTCAGCGAATCCTTCGCATTTACCCTCGGCGAATCCTAGTTCACGGCCTTCCGCTAGGCCTTCTTCGTGTTCAGCCATCAGATCAGTCATGTTCTTTACCTCGAGGTTGAAGAGTTCCTCTTCAAAATTAATCAATTTTACCGAATTGAGCAACCTTTGAAAAGTCTCGTTTTTCAAAATGTTTTCGGGGGCTCTTTCCTCCTTGACGATTGCTTTGATGGCGCGAAGCCACTGGGCTGCTGCGGAATTGTCGCTTTTGGTGGAACCTCTGTTCTCAAGTTCAAAGAACTTGTCAATTTCCACGAAAATCTTCTGGATTTTGGGGAAGAACTTTTTCCCGTGGCACATCTCGTCGACGCGGTGGATGTATGTGGAGGGTTCCTCCGGGAACATCTCGAAGTCGAGCAGGCCGAGGAAGTAGATGCGGGGCAGCTCGTATTTTTCGCTGGTATGGACCTGGTTCTCGATGACGCGCGAGATGTAATATTCTACGCGGTCCTTGAAGAACCTGTCGCTCTTCTGCTGGACTTCGACGAGGACTTTCTCTCCAGCGTTGGTCGTGCCGATGATATCCAGGATGCAATTTTTCTTGTTGAAGATTCCCGGGAATTCCTGCATTTCGAGCGTGATGTCCTTGATGGCTTCGCCGCCCTGCAAGTCAAGCATCGCGTTCACGAGCGAGATGAGGAGCGAGTGGGACTTTTCTTCCGCAAAGACCACTTTGAAAATGCCGTCGCTCAGGATGTAGGCGTATTGGTAGAGTTCACGGTACTTGAGAAGGTTGTTTTTGTCGATGGATATGGCCTCGAGCAAGGCACGGTATTGGGTACGGTTCATACGTATCTCCGTTTGGAAATGTTTGTAGGTTGTAGTTTGCAAACGGAAACCGGAAGAAGACAGACTGTATAGTGTAGAGCACTTGCGGTCGCCCATGCGGCAATCGCTTGCAAACCTTTGATATGACAAGGTTTAACGTCCGTCTTTTTTTAGTTCGACAGACGGTGCTCTACGTTGATCACAATGGGGCCTTTCCCCCCACAGGGGACCTGTTCCCGAATTGCAGACTCGTCTAGCCATGCAAAGGGGGGACTGCGTCAAGCAGATAGTTCAACGGCCCGCCCGAATCGAATACACTGTCAGCGGGATGAATGCTTCTCGATAAGAAAATATAAGCAATGGGCCTTGAAAAAGCAAGTGATGACACCCTTGTCTCCATTTGATGTGTGAAAATCCAGGAAAATTAAGCAATAGTCTTTTAGCAGGCTTTTATAAGTTGAAACTGGCGTGGATTCTATCTATATTTGAGCCAAACCTAAAGGTTCAACCCTCAATTTCAAGGCACAAAAATGTCAGATCGTTTTATCGTGACCGGCAACTTCACCGATGACCCGTTCGCCATCGACATGGCCCAGTACATTGGTCTCCGTGAAGACATCTCCGACGTGGTCTCCCTGAAGACCTTTGCTAACTCCGAATTCTGCCCCCGCTACGGGCTGGACGTGGACGATATGGAACATATCGGCCGCCGCCTCGAAGGCAAGATCGTCCTGATTTGCTCGGTCTCGAACCACGAACGCAGCCGTAACGACTACGCTATGCGTAACTGCATTTTGGCCCGCGCCGCCAAGGACAACGGTGCCGAGCAGGTGGTGCTCGTTGAACCTGACCTGTTCTACAGCGCCCAGGACCGCGGCCCGCACCGCATTGGTCCCCTCGAGAAGGATCGCCCGGACATCGACTTGAAGAAGTTCGACGGCCAGGCCTTCACGAGCCTCCTTTACGCCCAGTTGCTCAAGACCTCCGGCGTCGATGCCGTGGTGACGGTCCACAACCACAGCGTCAAGGTGCAGAACCTCTTCAGCGAAATTTTCGAAGGCAACTTCCACAACCTTATCCCGACGGACGCCTACGCCCACTACATCAAGAACAGCAACTTCGTGCAGACGGGCAAGGACGGCAACAACCTCGTGATTGTCTCCCCGGACAAGGGCGCCCGCCCGTTCATGAACGCCGTGTTCGACGCCCTGCAGCTCCCCGAGTGCAAGCGCGTGGTGATGGACAAGGTCCGTACCGGTGAACGTGAAATCAGCATGACCTTCAACCCGGAACTCTCCGACATCAGCATCGAAGAAATCCAGGGCAAAGACGTTATCGTGTTCGACGACATGGTGCGTACGGGTACGACGATTGTGCAGTGTTGCGAACACATCAAGAAGGGCAACCCGAACCGCGTTTGCTTCGGCGTGACGCACTTCCACACAAGCCCCGAGGCCCGCGAAAAGCTCAACAGCCCCGCCATTGACGAAATTCTCACGACATCCACCCTCCCGGACATCATGAACCGCGACTGCCAGGGCCGCCTGCGCAAGAAGCTCACCGTGATGAAACTCGGCAAGTGGATTGCTCGCCACGTGATGCAGATGTATGGTCTCGACGACGGACGTTTCGAGAAGGACTTCTACAAGATCGATATGTCCTCCAAGAACCCGCGTTGGCCGCCGGTCTTTTTTTAAGGAGAAATAGTATGCGTAAGAAGGAGATACTATCAATTGCTGCCGCAATGGCCCTGTTGGCTCTTGTCGGTTGTTCCGCTGATTCAAGTACGTCTGTGCCTGAACCCGTGAAAAAAGATGTACATGCTTTGCCTGATGGGGATTCGGAAGAGGATTCCGGGAATGGCAATAGCTCAACGCCTGCCACCAATCCATCTGCGGGTGGCAAAGTCTCTTGTGAATGGACGATGGATTTGTCGGGGCTTTCTGAAAGTATGTCCAGCAAAACCTGTTATGAGGTTGATGTTGCCTATGCGGATTCTGTGATGCGGTACTGCAATGCGGATGCGGGATTCGGTGAAACAGTCTCAACTGGTACCGGTTGCTCCGCTGGTGCGACTAAAGTTTGCAATACAACTTTAGGTGGCGCAGCGGTGAAAGTTCATTTTTATGGAAGCATTTACCAGACGAGCACTTGTGACGAACTAGTCATGGGTGACGACTAGAAATTAGACTCACTAAAAATTTTGAAGGCTCCTCTTCGGGGGAGTCTTTTTTGTATGGCAAGAAATCTGCATGGAACCTAAAAATATGGAATAATTATCAAATTTGATTTGCCCCGGTGCGTATAAAAACATATCTTATACAACGTAAGAGCCAAATGGATTTTTCGGAAAAAAGGATAGAGGATGGAAAACCCCGGTGCACGTGATGTGCTCACGAAAAACGTGAAGAAAGACAGAGTCATGGAGGCTCTTGCCTCCGAGTACGAATGTATAAACTACGTCGTGGTGGGCAACGTGCTGAGGGAACCTTCCATACGTTACCGCATCAGCAAAAAGCTGGGCGAGTGCATTCCGGGTTGGCTCCGCGAGATGGGCATATACGAAAGGTTCGATCTCATCAAGAACACTATTGTCGTAAACCAGGAACGGGAGGCGTTCGCCTACAAGACCAAGCGCGAAGTCATCTTGGAAAACCTCAGGAACGCCCCGGTATATTTTGTGAACTTCCGGGCGAATGTGCTTGATAAAATCCATTATTACCAGGTGAAGTTCATTGCCGACAAAAATTCCGTCGGCAAGTTGGTCGGTTATATTGCCGTTCTCCGCTGCATCGACGACGAGGCCATTGCCGAGCGCAAGACGCAAGACTTGCAGCATGTGGTGAGCGCGATGACGGAAGACTACGACACGATTATCCGTTACAATTTCCGCACGAACGTGGGCGAGATTTTCCGTGCCGGGCGGCTCGTGGGGGCCACGCGGGAAGAATGGAGAAATGCCGGTGCGTTTGGAACTTTGATGAAATTGTATGCGAGCAGGGTCGTGCTCCCCGTGGACCGGGAAAATTTCTTGCGGCAAGTCCAGCAAGACCGGTTGTTGCCTGCTATCCAGAGCGGGAAACCTTGCACCGTGACTGCGCGGTACGGGAGCCCGGCAAACCCGAATTGGCTGGGTATGAGAATTGTCCGCCCTGGCGGGACTGCCGATATGAATTGTGCGCTTGTCGGCATCAGGGACATTTCGAGCGAAATTACAGAAGAACAGCAGCGCAAGGCTGAACTCGAAATGCAGAACAAGGCTCTCCAGGCAGCCAGGGATGCGGCACAGGCAGCAAGCAAGTCGAAGTCGACGTTCCTGTTCAACATGAGCCACGATATCCGTACACCGATGAACGCCGTACTTGGCTTTGCCGACAAAATCGAGAAGTACAGTGATAACGCCGAACTTGTCCGGGAGGCCGTTGCCAAGCTGAAAAATTCCGGGACGGTGCTCCTCAATATCATCAACGAGGTCCTTGAATTGTCGAGGATTGAATCGGGGAAGATAGACATTGATCCGGTGCCTTGCGACGTGCGGTCGGGAATTTCCCAGCTCGAAGACGTCGTGCGCCCCTTGATAGAGAAAAAGTTCCTCGCTTACTCGGTGCAGGTCAATGTCCGGGACTACCTGGTGCGCATGGATGTCGCCCGCGTGAACAAGGTGGTGTTCAACATTCTCTCGAATGCCATCAAGTACACGCCCGCCGGAGGAAATATCTGGTACAGGCTAGATCAGATTGGCAGTTTGCCCGATGGTCGCGTTCTGTACAAGTGGTCTATCCGCGATAACGGTATCGGTATGGATGCGGACTTTGTCGAGCATGCGTTCGAGCGGTTCAGCCGCGAGCACAGTTCTACAGTCAGCGGCATCGAAGGGACTGGCCTCGGCCTTGCCGTGTGCCACGAACTGGTCGAGAAGATGGGCGGTGCCATCAATATCAACAGCGAGAAGGGCAAGGGGACAGTGGTCGCTTTCAGTTTGCCCGTCGAGAGGTGTACCGAAGCCGACTTCCCGAAACCAGAAGAGGAAGAAGTCAAGGAAGATGCGGTTGCGCTTGACGGCAAGAAGGTCTTGCTTGTCGACGACAACGAGATGAACCGCGAAATTGCCATGGATATGTTGACCGATAACGGCGTAATCGTCGAAATGGCCGATAACGGCTTCAAGGCGGTCGAGATGATTGCCGCGTCCAAACCGGGGGACTTTGACCTTATCTTGATGGATATCCAGATGCCCGTGATGGATGGCTACGAGGCCACACGCCGTATCCGAGCGTTGCCGAACAAAAAACTGGCCAATATTCCCATTATCGCGATGACGGCGAACGCCTTTGACGAAGATCGCAAAGCTTCGAGGGCTGCTGGAATGAACGCCCACCTGGCAAAGCCTGTCGGTGCGGATGTGCTTTGCCGGACTTTGTCGGAATTCATTGGTGTTCGGTCGCCCGGATAATGATATTTATCGTTTTTATTACGATTTTTTCATGCCTTTGAATAAAAGTTATGTATATTGGTTAGCGTATGTCAGCAAAAGTTACCAGTAGCGATAAAGTCAACGATTTGTTCCCGGAAACCCCGGTCCGTAAGATTATCACCCCGATTGAACGCCTGATGAAGGTGGAAACGACGGGTGGAATTGTTCTTATCATCATGACGGTTGCGGCCCTGATTTGGGCGAACCTGAGTCCAGAAACCTACCATCATTTTTGGCACATGCCATTTACGTTGAAGATTGGCGACTGGATTGGCAATGGTGATTTGCATTGGCTCATCAACGACGCCTTGATGACGATATTCTTCTTCAATATCGGCCTCGAAGTCAAGGGCGAGATGACTTACGGTGAGTTGCACAACCCGAAGGCGGCGAGTTTGCCTATCATTGCCGCTGCGGGTGGTATGCTTTTCCCGGCGCTCATTTACTTGACGCTCTGCCCGCATGGCGAAAACAGCGCGGCGCACGGTTGGGGTATCCCGACGGCGACGGATATCGCGTTCGTGGTGGGCTGCATGGCCATTCTCGGCAAGAAGGTGCCGCATGCCTTGCGCGTGATGATTTTGACTTTGGCGATTGCCGACGATATTGGTGCTATCCTCGTGATTGCGATTGGCTACCCGAGCGGCGACGGCATCAACTTCGCGGCTCTCGGTGCGGGTTTTGCCCTGCTTGTCTTGATTAATGTGCTGTTCCGCATTGGCGTGCGCAACCTGTTGCTGCACGGCGTCATCGGTGTCGCGGTTTGGGCGTTCTTTGTCAAGAGCGGCGTGCACCCGACTATCGCGGGCGTGCTTCTGGGCCTCTCGGTTCCGGCCAAGGCCGTCATTGCCAACAGCAAGATGGCGCATTTTGCAAGCAACGTGGGCGGAGTCCTCTCGGGCGAATCCCAGGACCGCAACGCAAAATACGAAGTGTTTACCATGCTCAAGCGCGGCGCGAGCGAAAGTATTTCCATGCAGGAACGCCTGTTCAAGCCTCTTGTCCCGTGGGTCAACTTCTTTATCATGCCTCTGTTCGCGTTGAGCAACGCAGGTGTCGAAATCAAGCTCGGTGGCGTGGAAGTCCCGGTGATGGGTGCCGTGGCGCTGGCCTTGATCTTTGGCAAGCCTATCGGTATTTTCCTGTTCAGCGTGCTTGCCGTGAAGGTGGGCGTGTCGGTGAAACCGAGCTACAGCTGGAAGATCCTTTGGGGCGGCGGCATGCTTGCCGGTATCGGCTTTACGATGGCGCTGTTTGTCGCAAGCCTTGCGTTCGATGTGGGTGACCGTCAGGATTCTGCCAAGCTCGGCATCTTGATGGGCAGCTTCTGTGCCGCAATATTCGGCACCATCTACATGAGCATCGTGTCCAAGGCGCACCACGAGTAAATGCCTCACTTTGTCTACATGCTCCGTTGCTTGGGCAACCGTATATATACGGGCTACGCGACGGATGTAGAAGCTCGCTTTGAACAACATAAGGCTGGGAAGGGCGCGAAATTTACGCATGCGTTTCCGCCTGAATGTATCTTGAAAACTTTTGAACTTGAAAGCCTCGAAAAGGCCCTGCGCCTGGAGGCCCGTGTCAAGAAATTGCCCCGCCTGCAAAAAGAAAAACTTGTCGCGGGTGACGAAACTTTGACCGAAAAGTTAATGGCGGGGCTTGCCGAAACGTTGGTGGAAAAAAAGACCCGTGTGCGCCGCGAGCGCCGTGCCAAAGGTGCTACAAAACGCCGTGCAAAATCTAGCCGAAAAGCCTAGTAAAAAACCTAGCTGATAATGAGGTCAATGACCAAGTAAATAGCCATCGCTATGCTTGTCGCACTGATGAAGTGCTGTATGAACTTGTTGCCTTTTTTGCGCTGCAAAAAGCTTCCGCAGTAGCCGCCCAGCCAGGCACCCGCTGCCATCACAATGGCGATGGGCCAGTTGATTTTGCCTGCGATGCCGAGTACAGTGGTGCTGATAAGCAGGAACACGTTGGTGAGCGTATTCTTGAGCGCGTTCACGCGGATGGGATCGAGCCCGGTGTAACGCGTGAGCCCGAAAATTTGTACAAAACCCACGCCCACTTGCACAATGCACCCGTAAATGGAAATCAGTGCGAAGCCGAGGGCGCCTTTCCAGGTGAGTTTTTCTGGTGGCATTGCAGGTGGCTTACCGAGAATGTCTTTGCGCAGGTTGCTCATCACCACGACGAGGCAGATGACGCAGGCGAGTATGGCCTGGAATGTGCGGTCGCCGATGTGCACCAGGAAAACGGCTCCGATGGCGGTTCCGGCGATGGTGGGCAGGAGCAGCTGCAGGAAAATCTTCTTGTTCAGGTAGCCGTGCTTCATCAGGTTGATGGCGCTGCTGAAATTCCCGATGATAAGCCCAATGCGGTTCGTGCCGTTTGCGACGGTCGCGGGCATGCCGAGGAATATCATGATGGGCAAGCTCAGTGTGGAACCGCCGCCTGCGATGCTGTTGATGAGGCTGACAACTAACCCAAGGATAAAAAACGCTGGGTACTGCGCGTATTGCCAAACATCGGCGTCAATCACTTCTGGAGTTCCTTCTCGAGGAATTGCCTGTTCTCTACGACAGTCTTCTTTTGGCTGTTATCCGGATATTCGCTCATGCACTTGTCCAGCGGGGCGATGGCCTGTTTGAGGAGTTCGCGCTTCTTTTCGGGGTCCTTTTGCTTCTGGGCCTTCGCGAAAAGGTTTGAGGTTTCCTTGCGCTGGGTGTTGCAGTAGGCGTCGGCAAGTTCGCGGTATTTTGCGTTGGCTTCTTTGCGCAACTTGCTTGCCTTGAGCTTGTTCAGCAGTTCCTTGGCATCTTTGTATTTGCCGGCCTTGATGAATTCGTCGGCCTTGGCGAGGGCAGCGGCGGGGTCGTGCGATTCCCAGTACTTGACGGCGGCGGCATCGGTTGCCTGTGCCGCTTCGCGGATATGGTCGACGAGCGCCTGGATGTGGAGTTCTACTTCAAAGTCGCGGTAGCGCATCTGGAACTCGGTCACCTTTTTCTGGGCTTCGGCGAATTGCGCCTTGTCGTCGGCGAGCGCCTTGATTTCGGCGTATTCCTTTTTCGCCTTGGCGAGAGTGTTCTTGTAGGCGACTTGTTTCTGTTCCGTGGCCCACTTGGTCAGTGCATCGCCGGGCTCAAGCGAAATCAGGCTGTCGGCGGTCTGTGCCACCATGCTGTATGCGGCGCGGGCGCGGTTCATGTTCTGGATTTCGAGGACAAGCGGCTCGTATTGCTTTGCTTTTTCGGCACGGGTCTTGTCGAAGGCGAGAATCATGGAGTCGGTCTTGGCTTCCCACTGCGCCCAGAGCGGCTTGATGACGCGGAAACGCTGCAGGTAGGCTACGGCCGAGTCGGCGAGGCCCGCTTTGTAAAGCGCATTGGCGTGGGCGAAAACACCGTCGACGAGGGTCGGGAATGCCGTGTAGGGGTCGACAGGAGCCGGCTGGCCGTTGCCGATGTCGGTCAGCGGGACGGTTTCAGATGCTTTGGAAGGGACGCTTGTCGTGGTTTCTGCGGTGGGGGTGGCACTGTCCGCCGACTGCATGGTAGACTGACTGGTGCCAGATTCGCTTTCCGGTGCAGTTGAGGGCTGCCCGCTGCTGTCACGTTCTGCATTGACAGAAGGTTCGCCGGAGGGGTCTGTCTCGGGGGAGGGCGCATTACCCACGCACGCCGCAAGAGCAAAAGCCGATAAAAGTAAAAGGAAGTGCTTCATCAAAAAGTAAATATAGGTAATAGGGGAGAGGCTAGAGAATAGAGACTAGAGGCTAGTGAATAAGAATCACGCACTTCGTGCGTTAATAACAGACGGCGAAGCCGTGATATTTTCCCCTAGCCTCTAGATCCTAGATTCTAGTCTCTAATCCGCTTCTATAGGCACAAATGCGTTCCCGCCTAATCCTTCAGGCAAATCCCAGTCATCGTCTTTGGGCATTGCTGCGGCCTTCGGGGCTACAGGCTGTCCAGCGGCAGCGGGGATGTCCTGTGCAGGCTGCGGGGCGGGCGGCTGGCTCATGGAGCCAGCGTCGGGGCCGATGGCCCCGTCTATGGCGGGCGCGCCGGAGTCGGTCACGGTGGGCATCGGCATGCTGGTGAGTATTCCCATTTCGGCACTTGCTGCCGCTGCACGTTCCTGCACCTGCGGCGGGGTGAATCCCGGCACGTCGAGCCACGGGAGCGGCCTGCCTTCGGCACTGCTCGCGCCCGCCATCGCCCGCCCTGTCATCGGGTCGACCGTGAGTTCTCCGCGTTCGTTTGTCAGGATCAGCGGGACTTCGCCACTGGCCATCATGGAAATATCGAGGAAGTCGATTTGTTCCGGGATACCGAGGATTCCGATTTCTTCTTTTGCGAAAGCCGCCCATTGCGGGAGGCCTCCCGAAGCACCTGCGATACGTGTGCGTCCGGACTTTAGCGGCTTGTTATCGTCGAAGCCTACGTAGCTACCGATAGCCACCACGGAATCGAGCGCAATGCCATTCTTGTCTTTAACATAGGTGGGGAGCGCTCCCATGAACGCTACGTTGCGGTAGTCGTTCGTGGTACCCGTCTTGCCGAGGGCCGGGTAGCGCAACTTGGTTGTCCCTTCGGAGTTCGATACGGTGATGCTTGCATACTGGCTGCGGGCGGTTCCGTTCTTGAACACGGAACGTAACATCGCACCCATCTGCGTGGTGACCGTTTCATCCAAGACAACCTTGCTTTCGGTGTCGTTCTTGAATATGACTCGACCATCGCGGTTCTTGATTTCTTTGATAAGGCAAGGTTCGGCCCAGTCGCCGTCTTTGCACTTGAACACCTTGCCCGTGAGAATGGTCTGGTAGGCCGTGGTAATTTCGCTCAAAGTAATGTCGTTCACGCCGAGCGGCATGCTGAACACCTTCTGCAATTTCTGCTTGATGCCGATTTCGCCTGCAAACCTTGCGAATTCCGACATGGCGAGTGCGCGGCGGTAGTCGGGCCAGTTACGCAGATGTTCGGGATCGAGGTAGTCGCTTTCGGGGTCGGTCGGTTCGACCATCGTGCTCAGACGCTTGAAGTCGGCCAGCGTGAAGTTCGGGAAGAGTTCTTCTGCTTCGAGCGAAGCGAAAGTTTCGGTGAGCCCGTTCATGAGAATTTCGTTTTCACGGTTGCGCAGGACCTCGGAGTAGTTCTTGAAGTTGTGGCGCAAGTAACGGATAGCCGATGCGTCGCGCTTGGCTTGCTTGATGCCTACGTCGGTATAGCTCCCGTAGCGCAACGCCTGCATAGCGCGGGCCTGTGCGTACAGTCCTTCGTTCTTGTAGCGTTCCACGAGGGCGTCGCGTGCTCGTGTGAATTCAATTTCGCGCTTTACGTCTTCTTTCATGGTGAGGCCAAACTTGTCGCGCAGTCTCTCGAAGAATGCCTTGGATTCCTCGTCGGGGAGGCGAGCCATTTCGTTCTGTGCCGCGACCATGGAGAATTCCTCGTCGCTCAATTTGTCGAGCAGGTGCTCCAGCAGCCAGATGCTTGCGATGTTTTCTGAGCGCGTGGCCGCCCAGGCGATGCTTACCACGTCACCCTTGTTCTTGTGGTCGGGGCGCGGGAAGTAGAACTGGTTCACGTACTGGAACGCGTTGTACTCGTTCTCCAATTCATCGAGGTAGTTCCAGTGGTACTTGAGTGCGAGTGCGAAAAGCAGAGGTTTCCAACTAGAACCAAGCTGGCGTAGCGCCTTGAAGCTGCGGTCGAAACCCGTATTGTGGAAACCGCCTTGGCTTGCGATGACCTTACCGTTCTGCAGTGCGAACAACGCTCCTTGCAGCACCGGTTCCGTCTCTATCTTGCACGGGGCAAAACCATCTTGCAGTTCGTCCGAAAGGATGCTCACTAGGAGGATGGCTCCCTGCTTGAGTTGCGAGGCGAGAATCTTGTTCACATCGCCGCCAACCTGCTTTGCAAATTCCTTTACGGCCTTTTCGGTGACAATGCCTTTGAGCTGGCCAAAACTGAGCGTGAGCGACTTGAGTTTTCCGTTCTCGTCGAAGAATACGCTGTCTACAGCGCCGTAGAGGTAGTCGCCTTTGCGGGCGCTCTGGGCGCGGTTCGCGAATTCGGCCTTGGGCAGCACGAAACCGCCCAGCTGCATCTGCAAGTTGCTGATGTTGTTCTGGAGGGCGCGCTTCGCGGCATCTTGGCTCTTGCCGTCGAGCGTCGTCACGATGACGAGCTGTGCCTTGCGCCAGTCCTCGATGCCTTCTTTTTGGAACAACTCGTGGAAGTAATCGTTGTCGAGCTTTTCTTCGAGGCGTTCGAGCGTGGTGCTCATGGTAAAGCGGAAGTTGCCGTGGTTGAATTCAAGCGGCTTGGCGAGCGCCTTTTCCATGTCTTCTTTTTCGATATAGCCTTCGTCGAGCATGCGTTCAAGCACGTACTTTAGGCGTTCTTCGCCACGGGCAATCGCCTTTTCGCGCCGTTCGGTGGTGCGCTGGATAAAGGGGTCGTAGTTGAACGGGCCCTTGACCGAGCCTGCAATAAAAGCGCATTCAGCGAGTGTGAGGTCCTTGAGTTCCTTGTTAAAGAAGTACTGTGCTGCGATGGCGACACCCTTACCCGTACCCGAGACGTGGAACTGGTTCAGGTAGAATTCCAGGATTTCTTCTTTGCTGAAGTGCTTTTCCATGCGGAGCGCATTCATCAGTTCCTTGAGCTTTTCCTTGACGCTGCGTTCCTCGCGGCCGAAGATGTTCTTGACCGCTTGCTGGGTGAGCGTGGAGCCTCCCTGGCGGAGGTGTCCCTCGCGGATGTTCCTTGCCATGGCGCGCGCGAAGCCGTGGAAGCTGAATCCGTTGTGATTCCAGTAGCCGGCATCTTCGGCGGCCACCAGCGCATTGACGATGTTCACCGGAATGTCGCCGTAAGGCACGTACACGCGGTGGTTCGCATCGAAGAAGGCTCCGAGCAGTTCGTTACCGTCGTTAAAATAGACGCGGGTCTCGCCGCTGAGCACCTGGAGGATGGTGTTACGGTTGAACTGGTTGTCTGGATCCTGTTCGGGGAGGATTTTGAAGACGACGATGTATGCGGGGATGCAGCAAATGAGGCCAACGAGGGCGAAAGCCGCGGTGATTTTCAGCAGTTTTTTTAGACGACGCATTTTGGAAGACTATATATATTATGAACGGGTATAATCTAGAATTTTTGAAAGGAGACCGCCCATAATATTGCGGAAAGGGGCGGATTTTGGCGAAAATGGGGCGCAGAGGTCCCAAAAAATGATGCTTTTTCGGCCATTACCCTTGAAAAAAACATGAAAATTAAGTAAAATTTGTGTCCCCAAGATGGGAAGATGGCCGAGCTGGCCGAAGGCGCGTCCCTGCTAAGGACGTATAGGACTTAATCCTATCGCGAGTTCGAATCTCGCTCTTCCCGCTGAAAAGGCCCCGAGTCTTACGACCCGGGGCTTTTTTGTGTCTCCTGCAGAAACAGTCTTTTATTCCCAGGATTCCTGGGCGTGTTCACGTTTTTTGATATGCCTCTTGTGGATGTACATGAAGGCGTCGGCACGCTTGAGTACGTCTGCCGGGGTTTTATCTACCTGGGAGTCAAATTCAGCGATGCCCGCAGCAAACGAAATCCTGTCGGCGCGCAAGGGCTCGTTCGGCTCGCGCAGCGAACGCAGCTTGTCCAACAGCGCATCCCTTTCTTCGTAATCGGAACCCTGCACGACAATGACGAATTCGTCGCCGCCGATTCGGTACACGGGGCTGTGCTTGAAGGTCTCGCAGAACGCACGGCAGTTGGTTTTGATGAACAAATCCCCCGCTTCGTGCCCGAGCTGGTCGTTCACGATTTTTAGGTTGTTCAAGTCGCATTCAATGATAGCGAATTCAACAGACTTGCCCTGCTCTATGTCGCGGAGGAGTTCGTCCGATTTCTGGTTGAATGCGGCGCGGTTGTTCACTCCGGTGAGCGGGTCCCTGCTGGCGATAAGGGTGGTCCGCATCAAGTCGTGCTTGAGTTTTTCCGTTTCTTCTTTGATGCGTTCTTCGTGGCTGATGTTGTGCATACCGATGACGTAGCCGGTCAGGTTGCTCTCGCTGTCGTGTACGATTTTCAGCTCGTAGAATTCAATTACGTTGTCTATTTTTACGCGGACGCGGGTGACGAAAGTCGGTTCCTTGGCCAGTTCGGAGATGCTGTTCTCGCAGGAGCCATGTTTGAGGAATTCGGGGAGGTCTTCCGGCACGATGACGGTGCGCAGGAACTTGTCCAGTTTTTGCGTGGAAGGTAGACCGCTGTTGATGTCTTCGTCAAAAATTTGTTTGAACCTCGGGTTCATCGTCTGGAATCGTACATCTTTGCGCTGCGTGTCGATGTAGCAAATCAAGTCGAAGTCGGCCGAGAGTGCCGCCATGATGGCGCTGTCTTGCCGGTAGATGGTTTGCCGGGTCATGTGGATGACGACATGCGTGAAGATGACGCAGCAACCCAGCATGTAGCCGATGGAGAAGAACGGAGCGAATGGGAAGAACAACTGGAGAATCCCGCAAATGATAGGGGCCAGCACGCAGAGGAACACGGCCGTGAATTTCCGGCGGTCCTTCTTTTTGATGCCGGTCTTCATCTTGATAAGGCAGACAATCCCGATAAAGATGTAGGTCGCGTATTGCATGTAGAACAGGTACTGCGCCGTTATGGTTTTGCGGTAGTACCCGGATTCGTTTACGCTGAAAAGGAACTGGTACTTGATATTGATGAGCAGGAGCGCGAACTGTGCCACCACGAGCAGGAGTGCGGGGATGCGGTACGCTTTGGGGTGGTGGATGCGCTTGCCCAAGTAGCAGAGGGTGTAGTCTAGCCACAGGTACGCCGTGATGGCTGCCGCGGCAAAGAAAATCGTGGTGGATGCGAACAGGAGTGTTTCGTGGTGCGGGTGGTTTGTCGCGATGATTGCCCAGATGCCGTCGTTGAGGCAGAATAAAATAACCCAAATGACGAGCCTAGCGAAGGAGCGGTCTTGGGGGTCGCGTTTATCCCAGGTTTTTTTGAATTGCGGTAGGGATACCAGCAGTACGATGGCACAAGTTACAGCCATCAGTGAATGGAGCAAACTTTCCATGTCCGTAATATAATATATTCGCAAGCATAAAATATTAATTTAACGTAAAAAAATAGTGCCAGTTTGTTGCGAATGGGCGTTGTGCCAGTATATTAAGAAAGTGCTAGAGGTGTGTATGGGAAAAAAGTTCATGTTTGCACTTGGGGTTGTTTTGGCTACCGCACAGGCGTTCGGTGCCGTGTATTATGTTGCACCCGACGGTAACGACAGCAATGCCGGCTCGGAGAAAAAGCCCTTCGCGACGCTCAACAAGGCGAACAAAGTTGTGTGTGCTGGCGACACCGTTTGGATTCGCGGCGGCATCTACGACTTGCACGATACCGTCTTTTACGAACGATACAAAATGACGGCGGGAATACTCTTGACCGCGAGCGGCGAGAGCGACGACAACCGCATCCATTACCTAGCCTATCCGGGCGAGCGCCCGATTTTTGACGCGACCAACCTCCCCGTGGCCGAAGGCGAAGAACATAGCGACGGTACACCCGAAGGAGCGATGTACACCTCGCCGTTCGTGATTGCGGCAAAGTACTTGCACCTGAAGGGCTTCGATGTCCGCAACACGCCCATGATACACAATTCCAATTCGGGCATTTTCATCTACGCGAGCAAGCACATTTTCTTAGAGCAGATAGACAGCCACCACAATGCCGGGCCGGGATTCTTCGCGCACGACGGTGCATCGGGCGGCGGCGGACATCTCTTTTTGAACTGCGATGCCCACGACAACTACGACCCCACCGATTGGCAGGGCGACGGCGAGAATGCCGACGGCTTTGGCGTGCATTACCAGTACGATGGCGACACCACCAAGTTCGTCGGGTGCCGCGCCTGGTGGAATAGCGACGACGGCTATGACGTGCTGGCCCAAGAATTCCCCGTCGTCGTGGAAAACAGCTACGCCATGGGAAACGGCTACATCCATTACGGGACAAGCAAACCGCCTAACGGGAATGGCAACGGGTTCAAGATGGGATACAGCCGAAACGACAAGGGTAGACACATCATCAAAAATTGCGTCGCCTGGAACAATGTGGCCACCGGTTTCTATTCGAACTACACGGCCATCGGTAGCACATGGATCAACAACACTTCCTACAAAAACGGTGATCGCTCTTTTGGCATGCCCTCGACTCTTTACGCTGACGATGAAAGAACTCGCATTGCCGAAGTTGTTCCGCTCACGGGCGACAAGGCGCACGTACTCAAGAACAATATCGCCTTCCCGAACAAACTATCGCAAATCGGGACATGCTGGGAAAAGATATCGAGCCAGGACATTGACCATTATGTGGATTGCCCGGCCGGCGAAAACAACACCTGGAACCTTGATTTGGACTTGACCGAAAACGACTTTGTGAGCCTCGACGACCCCAGTATGACCGTCACCGGCGAAGACCTCTCGACGATTCCGGGAATGCTTGGCCCCCGCAATGAAGACGGCAGCCTGCCCGAAGTGGACTTTTTGAAACTCAAGAAAGGGAGCCGCGCCATCGACAAAGGCGAAGATGTCGGGTTGCCATTTGCCGGGAAAGCCCCAGATTTAGGAGCGTTCGAATACGGGATGCCCGCATCGAGCAGTGTCGCGAAGTCGAGCAGTTCTGCCGGCAAATCAAGTAGTTCGGCCCGCAAATCAAGCAGTTCTTCAAAGAAGTCTTCGGCTATCGCAATGCAATCCAACGTGATTGCAGGAGTGCAGGTGCCCGCGGATGTGTTTGATATGCAAGGGCGCTACCTTGGAACGATGCCTGCAGAAACATTGCGAGGCGATATCGCAGAAGCCCTGCGCGTGCAGTTCCATGTGGCAGGAATCTACCTCGTCCGGCACGGCAAAACGATCCAGCAAGTCACGGTGAAGTGAAAGTTCGGAATTCTTAATTAAATAAAAATTTTTTTCAATGCTCCTATTGCTTTTTGACAATAAATTTTATAAAATTTAATTGCATACAATTAAACAAAATGCAATGAAATGCGGTGCAATAAAACACCATCACCCAAAAAACGGAGGTTCACCATGGCGACCATCTACGATTTTACCCTCACCGACGGCAAAGGCAACCAGGTCCCGCTCGCAAACTTCAAGGGCAAGGTGATGCTCATCGTGAACACCGCGACCGGCTGCGGCTTTACCCCGCACTACAAGCCCATCGAGCAGATGTATTCCGATTTCCACGACAAGGGTTTCGAAGTCATCGACATTCCCTGCAACCAGTTCAAGGGCCAGACCCCCGGCACCGACGACGAAATCCACGAATTCTGCACGCTCAACTACGGCACCGAATTCCCGCAAATGAAAAAGTCCGACGTGAACGGCCCCGACGCACTCCCGCTCTACACCTACCTGAAATCGCAGAAAGGTTTCGAAGGCTTCGGCTTTGGCGTGAAGGCCGCCGCCATGGCGCTTTTGCTCAAGAGCATCGACAAGGACTACAAGAATAATCCGGATATCAAGTGGAACTTCACCAAGTTCGTGGTGGACCGCGAAGGCAATGTGATCGCGCGCTTCGAACCCACCGCCGACATGGACGACGTGCGCGCCTGTGTAGAAAAGTTGCTCTAGGAGCTGCCATGAACTGCCCCCAGCTAAAACTCGAAAACCAGCTGTGCTTCCCGCTGTATGCCGCGTCCAAGGAGATCACGCGCCGCTACGCCCCGTACCTGGAACCGCTCGACCTCACGTACACGCAGTACATTGTGATGCTCGTGCTGTGGGAAGAAAAAAAGTGCAACGTCTCGGAACTCGGAAAAAAGCTGTTTCTCGATTCCGGGACGCTCACCCCGCTTTTAAAAAAGCTCGAGGCCAAGGGCTATGTCCAGCGCACCCGCGAACAGAGCGACGAGCGCTGCCTTTCCGTAAGCCTCACCGCCGAAGGCGAATCGCTCAAGCGCAAGGCCGCAAGCGTCCCCAAGTCCATGGCCAGCTGCGTCAACCTCTCCGACACCGAAGCCAAGACCCTGTATACCCTGCTGTACAAGGTTTTGGACGGGCTTGGGGAAGGGTGAGTTTTTTTCCTAATTCTCTACCAGCTTGGTGGAGTTTTTTATTTTCTAATTCCGCAATAGGTTGTTGACGGATTATTTTCCATAATCTATATTGTTCCCCGTAGTTCAATAATCCTCGCGACAGTCGACATAGACCATTCGGTCCGTACGTGCATTCGCGGCGAGGCCCATCAACCTTCTTGTTGATGTTGTTGGATAGCTGGCAGGAACACGACCTGCTCGAGTGTGCCCGCAAGGGTGCCAGGTAACGCCGGGGAAAGCCCCCGCCAACAGCACCGCAGGATCATCCCAATCAAATAAAAACGCTATAGCACAAAGTGCGCCGTATTTGTCGGCGTGTCTGTGTTTTTGTTTCACTATCGGAATTGCGTGACAGCATAAACGATAGGATAAAGAAAGGCGAAAAAATGGATGAAAGTATAAAAGACGAAATACGGGCCCTGCTCAATGATTTGGAGAGCGACCGGATTGAGCGGACAATCTCCACAACGAATACGGATAAGTTTGGTCAAGCCATTTGCGCATTTGCCAATGATTTGCCTAATCATCAAATGCCGGGATTTTTGTTCCTAGGCGTGCTTGACAACGGCGAAATTCAAGGTGTTGATGTGACCGATGAACTGCTGAAAAATGTCGCCGCCATCCGTACAGATGGAAACATCCAGCCGCAGCCATCTATGATCGTCGAAAAAGTTTCTATGGAAGAAGGCGAGATTGTCATGGTAAAAGTGGACCCGTCGGTATTTCCTCCCGTCAGATACAAAGGGCGAATCTGGATTCGTACAGGCCCGCGTAGGGGCGTGGCCAACGAAAATGACGAGCATATCCTCATGGAAAAAAGGCGCGCCAACGTGAAGTCGTTCGATTCTTCTCCCTGCTTGAATGCGACGATAGATGACTTGGACTTGCGACTTTTCAAGCATTATTTTTTGCCCAAGGCCATGTCGGATGAAGAACTTGAAGCAGAAAACAAGGCGAATAGCGATGTAAGATACCAGCTGAGCGCTTTCGGTTTTTTTGATGTGTTGCATAATTGCCCGACTAATGCAGCAATGTTGTTCTTTGCCAAAAACCTGCGGAGATTTATTCCCGGCGCTTATGTTCAATATGTGCGTTTCGCGGGCAAGGATCGTTCCGGGGACATTTTGACAGAACATGAGTTCAAGGGAAACCTCTGTACGGCTCTGCCAGAACTCGACACATTCATCAAGACGACCATTGCAAACCGGCGCCCCGTACCTGTCAGCGCGTTGCGAGAGGAATCCGTGGTGGATTACCCCGATTGGGCGACTCGTGAGTTGCTGATGAACGCAATTTGCCATAGGGATTACACCTCGCATGGCCCCATACAGTTTTACCAGTTTGATGACCGGATCGAAATCATGAACCATGGCGGTTTGTATGGCCGTGCGAACGAAGAAAACTTCCCGAATGTGAACGATTACCGCAATATCGTGGTTGCCGAGGCAATGAAGGTTCTTGGATTTGTCAACCGTCATAGCCGCGGTGTATTGAGGGTGCAGAAAGAGCTGGTCGCCAACGAAAACGGGGAGGCAATTTACGATTTTGGTTACCAAACAGCGGTCTTGGTATGCGAAAAAAGGTCACCATTAGGGGACCGAATGACTGCTGCTGCAATCGCTAATGGCTATTTGACCGAAAATGACAAAATTCGTTCAAATTCAGCAATTTCGGACGAAAAACCGTCACAAAAAGGGACAAAAAAAGGGACACGAAAAGGGACAAAAATAAAGGTTCCTGTGTTTCCATCGAAAATTGTAGAGGATGTTTTCGAGGCGTTAAAAATCAATCCGAAGGCAAGGTTGTCTTGGCTTGCCGATAACCTTGGCGTTAGCGAAAGAACAATCAAGCGAGCTGTAAACGACCTGAAAGAACTCGGCTACATAAATTCCGAGCATTCCAAAGTAAAAGGCGTTTGGCAGTTGCTGAAATAAAAACCATTAACCAAAAGTGAGGAAAAAATGGACTATACATTTACAGAAAAAGAAACCGAAATGATGTTCAATTGGGGCTATACCTCCGAAATAGAGCATGGTTTCGAAGCTGAAGAACAAAAATTGTACGATAAGTTGGAACGGATCTTTACTCCGTTGCAAAAAGAGAAAAGTGAATCTCGTAAGATTGTAGAATTTTTTGAAGAAATATGCGATACATATAAGGGAGTGTCATATTCTTTGCGAATTCCTGGGGGCAATTGTATAAGATTCGTTGATATTGATAAGGATCTTTGCTTTGACACGAAGAAAACGAAATACACGGATGTGGTGCTTGAGGTGTCAAAAATGATAAATAAGTTGAAACTGAAGAAGCGGGAGGCAAAATAAGAAACATCTAATTCTCTAACGAGCTGTTGGAGTTTTTGCATTTTCGTTTTATCGGCAGCCAACTGCTACCGATTTATGATTGTTACAAATTAAGTCCACTGATGGCTGAATTGGTGATTTGAAAATCAATATGCAAAAAGGAGATTGTATTTGATGTTCAATGCTTTACTCGCTTGGCTGAAAGATGAGAAAGTCTTCCTGAAAGTCCAGGCGGGCACCGGCGACAACCTGCTCGAAGAAGACATCCGGGAAGGGTTCACCGACTATTGCCTATGGTCCACGTTCCGGCCGGAATGCATCGACACCGACGGCGAGCTCGACATGGAATGCCTGGACAGCGGCATGGTCCTGTTCTGGGAAAACTGCACCCCCGGAGAGGCGCTGGAATCGAGCTACCAGCAAGCCTTCGGCACCGCCTTCGACAAGGACGACATCGCGGTACTGATGGAAGAATAACAACCCCCTCGAATTCGAGGGGTTTAAATTCACCGCCCTTTCATGCTCTCCTGGATTTTCTCGATGACTTCTGCGGGAGTCACGAAGTCCAGAACGCTGAACGCAGTCATCTCGTTGCCCATATCCTTGAACGAGGCCCCGAAGTGATACACCTTGTCGTCGACGAGCAAAAAGCGGTCGTGAATCGTGCGCATTGTCTTTAAATCCAGGCCGGGATATTGCTTTTTGTGCAAATCCGCAGCCGCCCTGAACTCGGGAGTGATACGCGCTGAATAAATAGCCGCCTGCACGCCCTTCGCACGCATCGCTGCGAATTTCAGCACCTCAATGGTGGCGAACGGGTCGATGAACACCACGGAACGCTTGGCCGATTTCACGAGGTCTGCAATCAGCACAAACCCGTCGAAACGAGTTCCTGTTGCGAGAATGCCGCCGGTTGGCGCCTGCGCCGCATTCACGAAGAAATCTATTCGCTGCTCGACCGCGGAAAGGCGGGAATCCTGTTCGGCGACAGACTTCCGGACATCCGCGATTTCTGCGCCCTGACTTTCGATGAGCTGCCGCTGTTCATGCAGACGGTCCGCAATCTGCAAATCCGTCGCAATCTTCCGCTGGTTCACGGCATAGCCCTTGAGCATGTAGTCTTTAAGGACGTGATTTGCCCACTGGCGAAAACGCGTGCCAGCAATAGATTTAACGCGATAGCCGACAGAGATGATTACGTCAAGGTTGTACAGGACGACCTCAGAAATCTGCGTTTTCCCTTTAATTGCGCCATGGGGAGTGGTATGTGCAAAATTTGCACATACCACTTTTGAATCCAGTTCGCCCTCCTTGAATACGTTTTTGATATGCTTTGCGATGACGGAACGTTCTCTTTCGAACAGCATGGACATCTGCGCCTGCGTAAGCCACACTGTCTCGTTCTCCACGCGCACCTCCAGCCGCACTTCTCCCTCCGGCTGGTAGAGCACGATTTCGCCTTTTTCTTCGTTTTTCGACATTTTCGACTCCTTTTGGGCATAAAAAAAAGACCGTCCCTACGGGAAACGATCTATCAATACCACCCTTTCTGGTGCATAAGGCAATATACAAAAATTGTCACCAGTGGTGTCAAAATGTTTTCGGGAAAATAATGCTTTATAACAAAAAGGTTAATATTTTTTGCAAATAATTAACCTTTAGGTTATAGAAATGCCAACTTGGAATCACGACTGCGGTTCCATAATTCGGATTGAACTGTCGCAAAATTTGCGACAGTTACCCCCTCGAATTCGAGAGGTTTAAAATCATAAATGGAAAAGTAATGTGCAAAATTTGCACATTACTATTACCCATATGTTCCAAAACGGAACACGTGCCTTTCTCTGTCACAATTTGTCACTCCGCCGGATCTATATTTCTGCGCATGAAATCACTCGCAAACACCATCTACTCCTGTTTCAAGGACAAGGGCGAATTCTCGCTCAAGGACGCCTATTCCGAAAATTCCGACAAGCCCAAGGAAACCGTCCGCGCGCGCATCTACGACAACCTCGGCGTAAAATTCGAGCGCGTCGCCAAGGGCCTGTACAAGACAATCGAGGGCGACGAAAGCTGCGTCGTGATAGAAGGCGACGGCCGCGACCTCTCCATGCTCGGGGACGCCTCCATCGACTGCATCCTGACCGACCACCCGTGGCTAGACAAGAAGTCCAACAAGGGCGGCGACCGCAACTTCGCCACGTACGACTGCTTCAGGTACACCCTTGACGACTTCAGGGAAAAAGCCCGCGTGCTCAAGGACGGCTGCTTCCTCGTCGAAATCCTCCCCGCCGAAAACGAGAACAACTACGATTACCTCTACCAGATAAAGAAATACGCCGAACAGTGCGGGCTGCTCTACTACTCGAAAGTCACCTGGAAAAAGGGGAACTTTGTCAGCAATACCGGGCGCAAGTCCAAGAACACCCAAGACGTGATGATATTCTCGAAAGGCACGGCGCGCAGCCTGCGCATCGACGCCAAGAAGACAAAAGACACCGGGACGCCCCAGTACATGAGCGGCACCGCGCAGATGCTCCCCGCCATGTTCGACATCCCGCCCGTCGCAAGGAAGAACAAGATACACCAGAGCGAACTCCCGCTGACCCTGTGCGAAAAAATCCTCCAGTTCGTGACCAGGCAGGGCGAAACCGTGCTTGACTCCTTCGCCGGCAGCGGCGTCGTGGGGGAAGCCGCACTGAATTTGAAACGGAACTGCATCCTGATAGAACTCGCCCACAGGAACATCCTCAAAATCAGGGACCGGCTCGCAGGCAACCCCTTCTTCCGAGAAGCATTCTGGAAAGCAAGCCCGCCCCTTGGCAACCTGAACGGATAAAGGGAGGGGGAAGCCTTGCATTTTAAGCTGTCAAGTAATCCTTGACAACTCAACTCCTCAATAATTTTGAGGAGTTGCCACAAACGGTGTGATAACTTATACAATTTGGCATTCACAACACCTTTTGAGGCGCAATTTTATATAGTTTTCACGTCAGTGAGCATTGTTTTTCTTGATATTGAGGTTTCTACATCCAGCAACAAGATTATGGATCTTGGTGCGGTTAACGACCAAGACTCCACTTTTCATAATTCAATCCAGGGTGACTTTCTGAATTTTGTGAAAGATGCCGAATTCATCGGTGGTCACAACATTCTAAATCATGATTTAAAATATTTGGCGCATTTGGATTTGCGGAAAAAGAAGGTGATTGACACTCTTTATTTGTCGCCTTTGATGTTCCCAATGAGGCCAAGTCACAAACTGCTGAAAGACGACAAGATCCTTAGTGACGCTCTGAACAACCCCTTGCTTGATGCGCAAAAGTCAAAAGGCCTCTTTTATGATGAGGTTAACGCCTTCAAGGCGTTGGATAACGATTTAAAAGAAATCTATTTGAACCTTTTGAAGGGAACAGCGGAATTTAAGGGCTTTTTTGAATTCCTGGGATATTCTGTTTCGACGAAAAAGTTTTTAGGCATTTTCCAGAACGGTTCTGAATCTAAAAATACAGCAAACCTTATCAAGAAACGTTTTGAAGGTTTGATTTGCGAAAACGCCGACATAGATACGTTTGTCACAGACCGCCCCATAGAACTAGCATACGCCTTGGCAGTAATCAATTTAAAAGACAAGCGTTCCATAACGCCGGCCTGGGTTCTGAAGAATTACCCATACATAGAAAACATTCTTTTCTTGTTGCGCAATAAGCCTTGCCATAAGAAATGCGCCTATTGCGAAGGCAAGCTTGACGTTAGGAAAAAACTCAAAACGTTTTTCGGCTACGATAATTTCAGAACGTATGATGGTGAACCGCTACAGGAGCAGGCGGCCGCAGCTGCGGTAAACAACGATTCCCTGCTTGCAATCTTCCCGACAGGTGGCGGCAAATCGATTACGTTCCAATTGCCCGCTTTAATGGCTGGTGAAAACTACAAGGGATTGACGGTTGTCATTTCTCCTTTGCAGTCCTTGATGAAAGACCAGGTGGACAACCTGAATAAAAAGGGAATTGTGGATGCCGTTACCATAAACGGTTTGTTGGATCCAATTGAGAGGGCTGAATCCGTAGAACGAGTGGAATCGGGTTTAGCGTCGCTCCTGTATATTTCACCGGAGTCTTTGCGCTCCAAGACCATAGAAAAACTGTTGCTTTCAAGGCAAATCGCACGTTTTGTGATCGATGAAGCGCACTGTTTTTCTAGCTGGGGCCATGATTTCCGTGTCGATTACCTTTATATAGGTGACTTCATCAGAAAAATTCAGGAACAAAAGATAGGTTCCAATAGAATTCCTGTTTCTTGCTTTACGGCTACGGCAAAGCAGAAGGTGGTTCAAGACATCTGCGATTATTTCAAGCGGAAATTGGATCTTGATTTAAAGATTTTTGCAACCAAGGCGACTCGAGCCAATTTGACTTATCATGTCATCTACCAAGAGGATGATGACCAGAAATATAAGACCTTGAGGTCCCTGATTGAGCAGAAGAATTGCCCCACGATCGTCTATGTTTCTAGGACAAAGACCACGGCGGTTCTTGCCGAGAAACTGAACCAGGATGGTTTTGTTGCGCGCGCATTCAACGGCAAGATGGACAGCCGTGAAAAAGTCGAAAACCAGAATGCCTTTATCAACAATCAGGTGCAGATTATTGTTGCCACGTCGGCTTTTGGCATGGGCGTTGACAAGGACAATGTTCAGCTTGTTGTCCATTATGAAATTTCCGATTCGCTAGAGAATTATGTTCAGGAAGCTGGCCGTGCAGGGCGAAACCAAAGCCTGGAGGCCGATTGCTACGTTCTTTTCAACGAGAAAGATCTGGACAAACATTTCTTGTTGTTGAACCAGACAAAACTCAGTTTGAGCGAGATTCAGCAAGTTTGGAAAGCCATCAAGAGTCTTACCAAGAATCGGTCGATCTTGAAGCGTTCCCCATTGGAAATTGCTCGCGAAGCAGGTTTTGACGACCCCAACGGGGATGTGGAAACTCGTGTCAAGACGGCAATCCTTGCGTTGGAAGAAGCTGGCTATATTGAGCGTAGGCAAAATTGCCCAAGAGTGTTTGCGACGGGCATAATGGTCCAAAATATGGACGAGGCCCGTAGAAAGATTACGGCTTCGACCCTTTTTGACGAGAAGCAGAAAGAAGCCGCTTCTAGAATCATGAGTCTCCTGATTTCCGAAAGGAGCACGTCAAAAGCCGATAGCGATGAAGCAGAATCCAGAATCGACTATATTGCCGACATTTTGGGTTTGAAATGTAGCGAAGTCCAAGAGTCCGTTCAGCTATTACGCGCAGAAAACATTCTTGCAGACACCAGGGATTTGACCGCATATATCAAGAAATCCGAAGGCGAGAATAAGTCGAAGGGAGTCATAAACCGTTTTGGCCAAATGGAAAATCTCCTTCTTTCGAAACTGGAAACGGGTAAAACCATTTTCAACTTGAAGGAATTGAACGAAGAGGCGATGGCGTCGGGTATCAAAAAATCTAGCGTCAAGGATTTCAAGACAATATTATTCTTTTGGATGATCAATAATTTCATCGAGAAGAATTATTATTCTGATGTCAGTACGAAAATAGAATTGAAGGTGCCACTGGACACCTTAAAGAAAGATTTTGACCACCGTATTCAGTTATCACGGTTTATCGTTGAACATCTGTATCAAACGAATTTGAAAGTAAGGCCAAATCAACGTGAAGAAGCGCTGATTCAATTTTCCGAAAAGGAATTGTTGGCTGCCTATGAAGACGAGATTTCGCTTTTCACCAAGGAAACGGTCTCTTACAAGGATTTGGAAAGGTCTTTGCTTTATCTTTCCAAGACGAATTCCCTACAGATAGAAAACGGCTTTTTGGTCTTGTATAATGCTCTTGAAATACACAGAATCGAAAAGAACAATTTGATAAAATATAAAGTCGACGACTACGAAAAGCTGAATAATTTCTACAAGATGAAAATGCAGCAGATTCACATCGTTGGCGAATACGCCAACATGATGGTTCGCGATAGCAAGCAGGCGTTGACTTTTGTGAGCGATTATTTTGCCTTGGAATACAAGATGTTCCTGAAGAAATATTTCAAGGGAAATCGCGAAGACGAAATCAACCACAACATCACTCCACAAAAGTATCATGAAATCGTTGACGAGCTTTCGCCGCGGCAGAGAGAAATAATAGAAGATAAGGACAGCCAGTATATAATGGTTGCCGCCGGGCCAGGTAGCGGAAAAACGCGAGTACTGGTGCATAAACTGGCTTCGCTGATGCTGCTGGAAGATGTAAAGCACGAACAATTGCTGATGCTGACATTTTCACGGAGTGCCGCAATTGATTTTAAGGAAAAGCTGCGCAAGCTGATTGGAAATGCCGCTGTTTATCTGACCGCGAAGACGTTCCATTCTTATGCCTTTGATTTGCTTGGAAAGATGGGTGACCTGAACGAATCTGATTCTGTTATCGAAACAGCGGTGCAGATGATTCGCGAGGGGGAAATTGAACAAAGCAAGATAACGAAAAAAGTCCTTGTCATCGATGAAGCCCAGGATATGGATGAGCACCAGTTTGCTCTTGTCCAAGCGTTGATTGAGCAAAACGAAGACATGCGCGTAATAGCCGTCGGGGACGATGATCAAAATATTTTTGAAGGGATTCACAAGAAAAATGGTTCCGGTTCTGTAAATTTGAGCAAGTTTACAGAGATCTACAATGCGAAAAAATACGAACTTGTCGAAAACTATCGAAGCATAAAGCCGGTGGTAGATTTCAGCAATCGCTTTGTGCAGGATATCCCGAACCGTTTGAAAGAGAACCCCATCGTTTCTGTAAGGGAAGGTGTCGGAGCAGTAAGGATTCGAAGGTTCGCTTCTACGAGCCTGGAATACCCGGTATTGAACCATCTGAAGAAATATCCTCCTCTCGGGACAGTGGGCGTATTGACCCAGACCAACGATGATGCGTTAAAGGTCATGGCACTTTTGAATCATGAAAAGATAAAGGCGAAGTTAATCCAAGATAGCGATGGATTTGCCTTGCACGAACTGATAGAATTCAGAAGTTTCTTGAAGTGGGTCCAAAAGGAAAATGAACCGATTATCAGTACGGAAGATTGGAACCTTGCCGTTGAAAAGCTGAAAGAGAAATACCAAAAGAGTTCCATACTTGACATTTGCTTGCGAGCCCTTGACGTTTACAAGAGCCAGAACGACCGTCTTTATCAAAACGACTTCAAACTATTCTTGATGGAATCCAAAATTTCGGACTTTGAAAGAGGAACGAAGAAAGAAGTTGTTGTATCGACTATTCACAAAGCCAAAGGACGTGAATTCGATAGAGTTTATGTGATGGTGAAAGACCAACGAATGAACACGGAGGAAGGAAGACGTGTTCTGTATGTTGCGTTCACTCGTGCGAAGAATCAATTGTACGTTTTCCATTGTTGCCCCTTCTTGGAAGAGTATGCGCCCGAGAAACTAATAGATAAAGCCGAGTATCCAGAACCGGCAGAAATCATTTGCCAGTTCGGGCACAAAAATTTGTGGCTTGATTATTTCTATGGCGAAGCATCGGGTGAAGGCCCGGAATTGAAGAAAAGGGTTTTCGCACTATGTGCGGGAATGCCGTTGCGATTTAGGAACGGTTGCCTGTATGATTCTTCTTCATCCAAAAATGCGATTGCCGTTTTGTCGAAGGACGCAAAAGCAAAAATAGCGCACCTAGAAGAACTGGGCTATGTCGTGAAAAAAGTCAAAATCCGTTACATAGTCGCTTGGAAAAACAAAGAACGCGAAGATGAGTGCCCGATTATTCTGCCAGAAATAGAACTGGAAAGAAGAGGGTAGTTCTTCGGGATTGTTTTGAACTATTACATTTTGACTAAATTTCACAAATCTAAAAATGAGGCTAGTTTAGGCTTTATGTCTTTTTCCTGAGCGCAGCAATTGGTAAAATTCATTTTTTTCATTACCCCTAGATATATACTCATCATAGAGATAATCTGTTAACAAAGAAATAATCTCACGATAATATTGTGTTGCTTGAGCTTTTTCTGGCCAGCCATCATCTTTTTTGCTTTGAAAACGTAACGCATCTTTTATCAGATCTCGGTTTTGACCGGAAATGAACGAAATACGGCTTTGTATATCGTTGTATGCAGATAATGGCGAATAATTATAAAAATTACGAGTTTGCGAAGGAAATGTTTCTCCATATGTTTTCACATATTCATTCAAAGTAGCATATATAGCCCTTTCATCAGCATCGGCAAATCTATATATCTCTTTTTTTACTATATCGGGCAATACCTTCCATAAAGCCTCATGCGTATTGTCTTTTCTGTGCACAAAAGAAACGACAATTTGATTATCGTCGTCAGATTCATCCATTTCTGCCCAAAAGTAATAATTCCCTTTATAAAAACGAATCAGATTATCGCCAGACAACGTTTGATTTATTAGATTTTCTATTTCATTCGCGTTATTTTCGTCAACAAAAACAAAGCCTCTATGAAGGAAAAGGAGTAAAATAAATGATGAAAAAAATAAATCATAATACACCGTCACAAATTTCCAATTGAATGGTCTCTTCAAAGCGTCTATACACTCATGCTGACGCATCCTCTTTATTTGGAAAAGTGACACCTCAGTAATCAGCATTTTGTAGAATTCTTCTTTAAGGAAGGTTATCTTTGTTGATTCAGAATCCTTTTCAAATTTTTTCGCATGTTTTTTGATTAATTCAATTATTGTCCAAAAATGAGCTTTTTTTGGTGTGACTGATGTGCCTACTAGGGGCAACAAAAATCTATTTCTTATATTTAAAAAACCTTGGCCATTCAGATATATACTACTCAAAATATATCATCCTCGTCAATAGAGCTATATTTAGAATACTCCCTCAATTGAGCTTTCATGTCTGCAACCATCTTTGTGACGGTTGCATTACTGGAACCCACATACGAATCATATGATAAATTAGATATCGGAGTCAGAACATCTTTTAAATTTTTCACCTTGATGTTTTGATACTTATCAAAAGCTTTGTCTATACACTCATTAAAAATTGCAAAAACAGCCTTAAATAAAGAGCCATTCGTTAATTTCACTTTCTCGTTATGGCAACTATTCAACACTTGGTCCGCGGCTTCTAAATAATTTTTTACAGCCTTGCAAACAAGATTAACATCTTTTTCTTTAAAATAACCACTTTCTAGTATATTTTTGGTAGCTTCATTAAAAGTCAATCTTGATATGTAGCCAACTCTACTTTTATTTGCGGAAAAACGCCCTGCCAGTACACTATTCTTGTCCAAATAGTCAAAAAGAGTTCGCTGTTTTTCTTCTAAAGACGTTTCTTTTCCAGCAATGTTTTTTATATCCAGCAGTAAAGTTGCTGGGACTCCCTTTTGATTTGTATTAATGTCAATGAAAAGATTCACTTCTGCAGTAATATTTAAATTATTGAAAATTACAACAGGAACTGCGTAATCCTCTTTTGCTAAAAAATAACCAAATAATCTATGTTGTCCATCCAAAACAAGAAACGAATTTTTACTAATGCTAAAAGTCAGTTCTGATTTCTTTTTATCATAAGATATATTTGAGATATTCTGGGCACTTAGGATCAATGAAGACGGTATGCATTTTTTTCCACTATCTAGATATGCAGCAATATTTTTCGCTCTATTTTCATTCAATGTTCTCTGGAAGCCTTTTCGTGGGTCGGATTCTCTTCGCGAGACAAAACAAACCTCCTTTAATATTGAGCTTGACATGACGGCAGAATAAAAAACGATTCCATTTTGACTACAAGGAATTGCTTTAATTGATTGACTTTTTTGTTTAGACATCATTCGCCTCTGTTGGACATTGTTTGTTTTATTATTAAGTAATAATAACATTAATCTTTATCTTTTTCAACTGCAAATTAGTATAAAGATATTTTTCATTGTTTAATATGTCCCAGAAAAAACGTAATTTTTATAATTTACCCAAAATTACATTTAGTAGAGGTAGAGCCGAACCATCGGATAATATTTGTTAGTTGAGCCGATGCTCTGTCGAAGGGAGTCCTCCCTATAAAGATCCAGAAAATCGCCAATGTTGAAGGATTGTTCAATAAGAAGAATTGCTATAGCATGATAATCGGCAAAATTGAGTCGATTGATTCAGCAATTAAGCAGGGGCTCTGGAGCTTCCTTGTGGTAAGATCTCCGGGCGACTTCAGAGTGAGGAGGATGTTCGGAAATCAGAAAAAATTTTTCCCGATTTCGGCGGCTTTTATTTTTCATATGTCACAAATTGACATCATTGTAAATATATATATTTTCATCCATGAAGTCTCTCGCAAATTCTATTTATTCCTGTTTCAAGAAAAAAGGTGAATTCTCGCTCAAGGAAGCCTATTCCAAAAACTCCGACAAGCCTAAGGAAACTGTTCGCGCAAGAATTTATGACAATCTCGGAATAAAATTCGAACGTGTCGCTAAAGGTCTATACAAAACCATCGATGGCGATGAGAGCTGTGTGTTAATAGAAGGTGATGGACGAAATCTAAGTATGCTTGATGATGCTTCTATCGACTGCATCTTGACGGACCATCCTTGGTTGGATAAAAAATCAAACAAGGGTGGAGACCGAAATTTTGCCACATACGACTGTTTCAAATACAATCTGGATGATTTTAAGGAAAAAGCACGCGTCCTCAAGGACGGCTGTTTTCTTGTTGAAATTCTCCCTGCTGAAAACGAGAACAATTATGATTACCTCTATCAAATCAAGAAGTATGCAGAGCAGTGTGGATTACTCTATTATTCTAAAGTCACATGGAAGAAGGGAAATTTTGTCAGTAACACGGGTCGCAAATCTAAAAATACTCAAGACGTGATGATTTTTTCGAAGGGTAAGGCTCGAAACCTTCGAATTGACGTGAAAAAGACAAAAGAAACTGGTGAAATCCACCATATGAGCGGAACTACGCAGATGCTTCCAACGATGTTCGATATTCCACCAGTTGGAAAGGGCGACAAAATTCACCAAAGTGAACTGCCACTAACCTTGTGTGAAAAAATCCTTCAATTTGTGACAAAACAGGGTGAAATAGTGTTAGATTCCTTCGCTGGAAGTGGAGTTGTGGGGGGATGCCGCATTAAATTTGAAACGAAATTGCATCCTGATAGAACATGCGCATCGGAATATTGTTAAAATTAGGGGTAGGCTTGCTGGCAACCTTTTTTCAAAGAGATGTTCTGGCATGCGAAAACATGAATTAAACATCAAGTAATAAAAGGGTTCGTACATGAAAGCAATTTCTCAGACCGAGCAAGTTATTGCAGCGTTGGAAAAAGAAGGCGGGTTCGCGACTTTTAAACGGTTAAATGAAATTGTTGATTTTTCTAAATGGAAAACGAAAACTCCGGAAGCTAGTGTTCGAAGAATTGTTCAAGACAGCGACCAAATTTTCAAGATTAGACCTGGTTTATGGGCTCTGGAAAAATATCGAAAGGAGGTCTTGTTACGTCTTGATTTGAAAATTGGTGACAAAAAAAGTGAACAATCATTTGACCATGGATATTATCAGGGATTGTTGGTTGAAATAGGAAAGTTTAAGAAACTGACCACATATGTTCCTGCACAGGATAAAAATCGCAAGTTTCTTGGGAAAAAGCTAGCGGAAGTTACTGATACTACCGATATTCCGCATTTTACCTATGACACGATTCTAAGAAAGGCCAAAACGGTTGATGTAATATGGTTCAATGAAAGAAATATGCCGTCGTTTTTTTATGAAGTAGAACATACAACTGATATAAAGAACTCTCTTTCCAAATTTTACGAATTGCAAGATTTTTCGGCGGAGTTCTTTATTGTTGCAGCGGCAACGAGAAAAAATGAGTTTGATGACAAATTGAATGCTTCTATTTTTAATTCCATAAAGGAACGAGTGAATTTTTTGGATTATGACAAAGTCGTTAAACGACATGAGGGTTTGACGATCGCTAAAAATGCGTCTTGGTAATTTTATAAAATCAATATGCGAATCTATTTTCGAAAAGTTTGAATTGCCGACGCTATCGTAATTACAGGGAAACTTATGCTTTCCTTATATTAACGTAAGCTTTTAGGTTATTGGGAGTGGATTGTTGTACAGCTATATTATAGCTTTTTCAAAATAACTTGGAGCTGCTGCCAGTAATCTTCTAGTTTTGGACTTGCTGCAGAGAAATGAGGTAGATAATAAACACGATAGCCTTCTTTTTCCAAGGTGTTTCGTAAAAATCGCTCACAATCCCTTCCAAGGGCGATCAGTATAGGCTTTTTTTTATTATCAAGAATACTAAGTTCTTCTTTTAGTTTCTCTATGTTACTTTCTAGCTTTTGCGGGTTGTTTTTTAGAATGCTTTTAAGTTTTTTTGCATCTTTTGTGGGAATATCTTTTATAAGGTCTGTGATATAAGAACCTTTCGCGGTGCAAAAACTATTTTCATTGCGTTTCATAACGGCGAATCGAAGTTTATAGTCGCGCCCTTTACTATAGGATGAATGAAAGTTAATCCAACTATCTTGTTTTGCATGCCCGTTTTTCCCTTTATGATTGTCAGCTGCATTTAGAGCAATGAATACAAAATCTGTTTTTATTTCTTCTATAAGAAGATTTTCATCCTTCGCCCAATTCATTGAGCCGACATTTTCTTTTGTAGATAGATTGTCAGAATTGGGCATATCCCAAATTGCCCAGCTAGCGACTGCCCCGTATTCTTTTTTTAGTTCATTAAATTTATCTTCTTTAATGCTCATGTCGACATCTGCTTTTTTTACAGAATATATAACAAAAGTAATGGGTTCTACGCTATTTGCAAAGTGATCTGCGTGTTATTTTTATAAAAGATGGGTTACTGACACATAATAATCTCTGGTGGTTTAAAATTTCGTTCAAAAATAGTGGTTTCGGATAATCGTAACAGCCGTATAAAACTCTAGCAATCATGCTGGGGCTTCTGGTACTTTGTGGGGCAAATTATAAAAAAAATGTGCACTATATAGCGTGGCTAAAAACTGCACTATTTATATGTTTGAAGAGAACAGCTTAAATGAATTAGTTATATGTCTCTTCAAAATAATATTGGCAAAGCAATTCGCGCTCTACGTTCGCAGAAAGGCGTTTCGCAGGAAAAACTTGCTCTCGAAACAGGTGTTGGCCGACGCTATATGAGCGACATTGAGAACGGCCGCCGCAACGTCTCACTTGAAATTATTGAAAAACTCGCCAATTTCTTTGAATTAAGTCCGAGTGATTTTGTCAAGCGTATCGAAAATGCTGATTTCCCTCCTCTTACGATTGATTCTTTCAAGAAATATCTTTGCGAACATGGTTATGAGGATACCGTAGTCCTTGAAAAGCCTGATTACATGGAAGCCGTTGTTGGTGTTAGTGAAAATGGCCGTGTCATTTACGCATACGAAAAAATGGTTCGTTCACTGATGCTGTTTGACGGCATGAATTACGAAGAAGCTGCTGAATTCATTGACTTCAACACTCTTGGGGCTTTACCTAGCATGGGCGAGAAAGCTCCGATTGTATTGATGGAAATTGAGGAGTAAAAATATGGCACAACAATTAACGGATATCTTGACTTATTTTCTTGATAATTACATTCAAGGGAAAAAGGAAAAGAATGGAAAAGACGCTGCAGCGTGGAAAGCTATTCGTGACAGTGCTCCAGAGAAGGTATACGAAACAGGGCTGGTTGATGCAAAAAAATATTTGGTCAAAGGAAGCGTTGGAAAAGGTGTATGGGCCGATGTTCCTTGGTTAGGAGTTTTTAGAAAAGACATTACAACTAGCGCCCAAAACGGTGTATATATCGTTTATCTTCTTTCTTCAGACTCCAGTGCGATATACTTAACATTCAATCAGGGCGTTACAAATCCAATAAAAAATGTTAACCCCTATTTGAAGGATGTTAAAGATGATGATCTAAAAAAAAGTAAAGGAAAGATTATCCAAGAAAACGTTGCGATTGTACGTAACAAAATTGACAAACGCATTTTTCAATCGGATGATGAAATACATCTCGCAGAGAAAGGTCTTGGAGAGCAATATGAGAAGGGAACCATTTTTTATAAAAAATATGTTAAAGGTGGGTTGCCTTCTGAAGAGCAGCTTCAAAAAGATTTAAAAGAGATGCTTGAAATCTACGAAGAGTTCTATGAACAATTTTATAAAAGCATTCCCGTCAAACAACAAGAAGAGGAAACAAAAATGGCCAACGAAAATATGAATATGATTTTCTTTGGAGCACCAGGAACGGGAAAATCATATAAAATTGACAGCAACCTTTTCAAAGACGAAAACGGAAATTCCCTTGGAAAGGGTATAAAGGCAATCCCAGACGCTCGCAAATTCCGCACAACGTTCCACCCAGATTACGATTATGTACAGTTTGTAGGCGCATACAAACCAAAAAAAGTCGAAAACATCGACAACGGATTGTTGACTAAGGAACAACTTGCGCAGAAGCTATTTGAGGTCTTTCCTAATAATAGTGATGGAGAACTTGATAAAACGACTGCTATTACATTATTCGGCTTACAATACGCCAACTCCTTGAAAGATAAAAACATGAAAGAAATCGTGAGACTTTCTAATATAGGAGCCGACCAATACAAAAGCGCATACCTGTCTGCAGCAACAAAAGCTCGATTAGAATTTTCAGATATTGATGAGAAAATAACTTATTCCTTCGTTCCGCAGGTTTTCGCAAAGGCTTACGCTACCGCTTGGAAGCAGTATATCGCTGCGGGCAATGCTTCGACAACCGAGAACCAGGTCTATCTCGTCATCGAAGAAATCAACCGCGGGAACTGCGCCCAGATATTCGGCGATATTTTCCAGTTGCTTGACCGTGACATTAACGGATTTTCGCAATATCCGATTAACGCAGATTGTGATCTCGCAGATTGGCTAAAAAAAGACTCTGTCTTGAGCGAAAAGTCTGTTTGGGAGGCATACGAAACACTAATCGGCGAAGGTCTGCTGAAGCTCCCACCCAACTTGAACATTCTCGCCACAATGAACACCAGCGACCAGTCGCTGTTCCCCATGGACAGCGCATTCAAGCGCCGCTTTGACTGGGAATATGTACCAATCAAATACGCAAAAGATGCTGATTGTGGAGATAATTGGAACGCCGACGAATTCAAAATTGACGTTAACGGCTCCGCATACATGTGGCTTGATTTCTTGAAGAATGTCAATGCCGATATTTACGACGCGACGCAGAGCGAAGACAAGCAAATGGGTGAATTTTTCATCAAGCCGAAGGATGATAAGACAATCAGGTTTGAAGACTTCCGCTCAAAGGTGCTTTTCTATCTTTGGGATTCTGTCTACAAGGATGAAACAGACCGGAAGAAAGTATTCTTCTTCGAATACAATGCAGAAATTACAAAGGTGACATTCCAGTCACTCTTCGGTAAAGATGCCGAAAGAATCGTGAAAAAGATTATGGAAAACTTGGGCGTTAAAGAAGTGAATGGCTAACGCCATTTGGTTGCTCCATGATTTTCCTGTTCGAAGAATTTGCCTACGATGCCGATTACCTCAAGAGGGTTATCGGCTATAAGGGCAATAGCGATTTCCAGAGCGAAAGCGGTTTCAACACGGAAACGACCGACAAGGGAGCCAAAATAAACGGAGTCGGTTACTGCTTCTTCAATGGGAATCCTGTATTCGTGCTGCCTAAGGTTTTTCTTGATGGCGGCAAAACAAAAGCGTTCGGGGCTCCAATCGATTCCAAGGGTAAGGATATTTTTGGACAGAGCGATTCACCCATAAAGAACATTCAACGCAAGTTCCTCTCGTCCCTTTCGACATGGCTCTATTCTGCCATAGACAAATACCGTTCAGATAGCGACTTGGCAGGAGTCCGTTCCCCCGACCACATGGAACATTCCAAGTTCAAGGGGGATGCCCGCTACGCGACGCTACTCGATGTCATGAGCAGCATGGAACTGTTCTATAAAAAGAACAAGAACCTGTTCGTATTTGTCGCCAAGAACAAACATAGCGGAAACAACAAAATCAACTGGCAGCGGACTATCGCGAAAAAGGCCCCCTTCATCCAGGACAATTCGCCAATCTATATGGAACTGGTGAACAAGAAGAAGGTCTTCGATTTGGACGACCGGCTGCTTGTCTTGTATTTCTCCGCGATGAAGTTCATCCAGGACGAATTCGGGTTCGAAATGCCACAAAGCGAGTACTATGTCCCGCTTAAAAAGCAGGAATTCGCGCGTCTTTTAGAAAACGAGCGCGGTTTGCGCGAGCTTCGCCGCATCAAGTACAAGTATTTCGAAGACCGTCTGCTAAAGCTCTACAATATCATGGATGCGTTTTTCCGTTGGGGCGCCAGGTATACCAATAAAGACGTAAAGGCGAAGGAATACCTGATTGCGAATTCGTTCAATAACGTATTCGAGACGATGATAGATAGCCTCATCAGCGACCAGGACGCAAAAACTAAGAAATTGAAGAACAACGAGGACGGCAAGATAATCGACCACCTGTACAAGGAAAAGTCCCTGATATTTGCCGACGGACACGAAAGCATTTGGCATATTGGCGACAGTAAGTACTATCAGGAAGATAATGACTTGTCGACAGAATCCGTTGCCAAGCAGTACACCTACGCCAAGAATATCGTCCAAAGCTTCTTCTCGCCAAAATTTATAAATGACGACAAGAAATACTATGGTTCGGGAGTCTATGAAGGTATCCGCTATAGGGACCCGTTAACGGAAGGTTATAGCGTCACGCCAAACTTCTTTATACGCGGATTTGTCCCGGAATACGAAGGCGACGAACAATATGACGACCCGTATTTCTCGACGAAGGACGGATTGAGGGATCCCATCAAGTCCGATGAAGACGACATGTGGGATAAGCGCAACCGTCATTTCCGAAATCGTCTTTTTGACCGCGACACGCTCCTACTGAAGGTGTACAACATTAACTTCTTGTATGTGCTCAAGACGTACACTTCCAAACAATCGTCCCTGCGCGAAGATTTCAAGAAAAAGACGCGCAAAAGATTCCGCAAGGAATTCCTGGAATTGTTGGATAAAAAATATGTATTCTATGCGGTATGGCCTAAAGAATCGGAGGTCGATTTTGTCAACGCCCATTTCCGCATGCTGGCCGGAAAAATCTTCAAGCCTACCGGCTTTAAATGTTTGATTTTGGCTTTGGAAAAAGAACCGCCGCAGACCGACAAAGAAAAAGAAGATTTAAATGAAATGTGGGGCAAAATAAAAGATAAATGTGATTGGTTCAATATTACACCAAAAGATATTTTCCCAAATGTACAAGATCTAGAAGAGGCCAAATTTGAAAAAGAAGATTGGCTCTTTGACGAACGAAAGTTTGGAATTTTTATTAAACGAAAAGTTTTTGAAAAAGCGGAAATAGGAAAAACATATCGTTTACCAGCAAATATGGGAGAATACAAACTGGTAGGCAGCGTGTTTGGCGACATTGATTTGGAACGAATAAAGAAGAATAAATCTCCACTAGACGAATATTACTTTTTGCCCTGCAAAGAAGTCTGACACTTCCTGGATCTGCAGTATTCCCAATATGTATGGAATCGTTCAGAAATTAAAGAAAAAATGATGCGCTTGTATGGGATTTCTCTTGCAAATTTACTTTTTTTATTCTAAATCCCTTGACATATCTGATTTCTTTTCTATATATTGCGGCGGATCTCTAGTTCAATAAGGTGACGCCTTGCGTAGAACGCCACGAAAGTGGAAATCCCGGTTCGATTCCGGGGGGGTAAAGCATTGCAAGAAACAGTGTTTTACTCCCCTTAAATTGAGACGAATATGAGCGTGCAATATACGGATTTGTGCGAAAATTGCAGAAAAGCGGAATCTGTTTGGAAATTTTCCAAACGGATTTTTAATGATTGCCTAAAAAGGAATAAAATAGCAGAAGCCGAATGCCAAACAAAAGTTTTGGCGATTTTGTATTGTACCATAGCGGAGTCCTATTATTTAAAAATTTTGTACACTCCGAATTCTTTGTCTGAATCCGAAATTCAAGAAGTAAAGGATACAACAAAGTTTCATGGTATTTCAAAAGGATGGGAAAAATGCTTGGATATTGCATTAAAAAAATGCCAAGCAGCACCGAAAGGCTCTCATATACCGAATGTAAAACAAACTGTTGAACGGCTTATTAAAGCATATATTTTGGACCCGTCATTAATTCGGAATAAATTTGCTCATGGACAATGGTCAAATGCATTAAATAGTGAGCAAACAAAATTAAATTCTGAAGTGACAACAAAAATTCAAAAACTTGACGTGTCTGAAATAGAAAAATGTAAGTATGCTTTAACGAAACTTGCGCAAATAATGACAGACATATTAGCTTCCCCAAATAAAGCGCATATGAGGGATTTCTGGAAACTCATATGTGAATTGGAAGAAGAACTAGATAAACGACGTGAATGGACATTTGTCTCAAAAAAGGAAAAGCTAAAAAAAATCCCAGCGCCATTAAAGTTGCGAAAACGTTAATAATGGCTGAAAGACAATGATTTTCCCGCATCCGCGTAGGGATAGTGACCCCTTGGGGCGGAGACGCGCTTGCGCGGCTCCGTTTTAACAGCGCTGCGGGCGGGCCGCCAGGGCCGACCGGAGCGCGTTAAAATATAGCCCGACCCAGCGGGAGCCGGGGAACGCCCGTAAAGGGGTTCGCGGGATTCACTTGGAAATCTGCATCAGCATCCGGTTTTCCTCATTCCCCCACTGGACCTGGTACGTGTCCCCATCAATCTGGTCCAGCATTATAAAGTTGTACATGTTCTGCGTCGGGAACAGGGCGTAGCGTCCTGCCTTCTGGCTCCTTTTCAGGGCCTTCGCGATGTTCCCCGGGTTCAGCGGCACTTCGAACCGGGTGTCGTTCCCTTTCACCGAGTACTGCACTTGCCAGATTCTGCCTGTCTCCGTGTCGAGCTTCAGGAACGTCCACATGTTCTGCGTCGGGTACAGCTTGTACCGGGCATCCGTCCCGAACACGGAATCCGAGCATGCCGCAAGGCCGAACATGCAAATAGGCAGGAACAACAGGGCGATCATCCTTTTCATCGTACACCTCCGTCTTTTCGTGAACCGCGCCAACATGGCGGCCATCATAGTAAATATACGCCGATTCCACTGTCAAATAATGACAAAACGAATTTAGCCCAAAAAGCGCCATATAGTTAGGCAAATTGCATTTTTTGCAAAATGCTTTTGGAAAGCAGCAATTTTTATGTATATTTACCCCTGTATTACGACAATCCTCGTGACAGTCGGCATAGGCCATTGGCCCGTACGTGCATCCGCGACGAGGCGCATCCACCTTCTTGTAGGTGATGTTGGATAGCTGGCAGGAGAAACAGCCTGCTCGAGTGTGTGGCGGAAGCCATGCCAGGTAACGCCGGGGAAGGCCCCCGCCAACAGCATCGCAAGAGCATCCCAAATATAAACAAACCCTTATTGTGCCTGCAGTGCAGACGCAATTAAAACCGTTTTTAATGTTCGCTCATGCCGAGCGGGCTAAAGGATTATTATGTCAAGAAAAACTGATAAATTGGCTGTCGCGGAGTTCCCGCTTATTGACGAAACCCTGCTCAAATCGCGGATATATACCATCCGCGGGGTCAAGGTGATGCTTGATGCTGACCTGGCCGAGATTTACGGGTATACGACCAAAGCATTCAATCAGCAGGTCAAGAATAATATCGAAAAATTCGATGACGATTTCCGTTTTCAACTAAGCAGCAAAGAAGTTGATGAATGTTCAAGGTCAAAAATTTTGACCTTGAACGGCGGACATCGGGGGACTAACATAAAGTATGCCCCCTATGCATTTACCGAACAGGGTATCTACATGCTTATGACGGTGCTCAAGGGCGAACGGGCGACTGCTCAAAGCAAGGCTTTGATTCGCCTTTTCAAGCAGATGAAGGACTATATCGTTGCTGAAAACCATCAATTGCTCGGGACAGCGGGAATTGCCCAGATTGCAGCACAGACTGTTCAAAACACGCGCGAAATCGCAACGGTTTCCGCTGAAGTAAAGGAGCTTTCCGGCGAAGTTCGCGATATCCGGAGCGATTTGGGAAAAATCAATGTGGACCTCCGGATGGTCATGGAAAATTTCGTTGATCCTTCGTCTTTCAGGCACTTCCTGATTCTGAACGGTCAGAAATTGGAGGCAGATGTCGCTTACGCGCAGATTTACGGCATGGCGAAGAAATCGGTGCTGATTGTAGATAACTATGTAGATGTCAAGACGCTGAATTTGCTCCGGAACGTGCGCAAAGGCGTTTCCGTCCTGATTTTTAGCGACTTGCTCGGTGGAAGCCGCATGACAGACGACATGCTTGCCGATTATCGGGCCGCCCGACCGGACGTGTCGATTGACAAGAAACCCGCCATGCACAAATTCCACGACCGCTACATTCTCGTAGATTTCAAGACCAAGAGCGAAAAACTGTACCATTGCGGCGCATCTTCCAAGGATGCGGGCAACAAGATTACGACCATCGTCCGGCTCGATGATGCTGATGCATACCGGAACATGTTTGAGGAATTGTTGGAGCAGAGCGGAAAGTAACCGGTCGCAAATTGCGACCTCATGGAGGCTATATGACTAAAAATAAAGAGAATGTCCCTGCAAAAGCGGTGGAATCACTATTCAATAAGGTTTCGAACTTGATTGAACAAGCGCGAGTTCGCGTGGCTACGGCAATGAATGTTGCCGAAGTCTACACGAAATACCAGATTGGGCGATTAATCGTAGAAGATGAGCAAAAAGGTAAGTATCGAGCGGAATATGGCAAGCAGATTCTATCGAAATTGTCAGAACGATTGTTATCAACCTATGAAAGTGGGTGGACCGTTGATACGCTCAAGCGTTGTCGCTTTTTTTACCGTGTTTATTGTCCTCAGCAAATTGGGGCAACAGTGTTGCCCCAATCTGAAGTTTTGCCAGAATTCACCCTTTCGTGGTCCCATTACCTGGTGCTCATGCGTATCAAGAATGCCGATGAACGCCGTTTTTACGAGATAGAGGCCACTTCCGGGAACTGGTCTTTTCGCGAGTTGCAGCGGCAGTATGGTTCAAGCCTGTATGAGCGTCTTGCGCTGAGCCGGGACAAGGAGCAGGTTGTCCGTTTGGCACAGGTTGGCAACGTGGTGGAAAAGCCGGAGGATATCATCAAGAATCCGGTGACGCTTGAATTTGTTGGCTTGAAGCCGGACGCTTCGTATTCGGAATCGAAACTGGAATCTGCTATCATCGGTAAATTGCAAGATTTCCTGCTTGAATTGGGGAAAGGATTCCTGTTCGAAGCGCGTCAGAAGCGTTTCTCCTTTGACGAGGACAACTACTATGTGGACTTGGTCTTGTACAATCGTCTGCTGCAGTGCTATGTGCTCGTTGACTTGAAGGTCGATAAGTTGACCCATCAGGATCTCGGCCAGATGCAGATGTACGTAAACTACTACGACCGGTATGTAAAGCAGGATTTCGAAAAGCCGACTATCGGCATTTTGCTTTGCAAGGAGAAGAAGGATACCCTTGTAAGGCTGACATTGCCCGAAGATGCGAATATTTACGCCTCCGCTTATGAGTTGTATCTGCCGGACAAGAAACTATTGCAGGCGAAGGTCAAGGAGTGGGTAAATGAATTTGAAAATGCAAGATAAGAGTATTGTGAAGACGCGCCCTTCAACCAATTAAAGGAGAAATACGATGAAGAAAAAATCAGAAGAAGAGAACAAGAAAGATAATACTGGATGGAATGCCTTTTTGGAATTGCGTAGGCAGGCTCAGCGCGGTATGCTCCGGACCATGCAGCAGCTTTCCGCCGATGCCGAAAAGGTTGGTTCCGCCGAAATGACACTCGACGAAATCAACGCCGAAATCGCCGCAGCCAGGAGCGGGAAATAAACTTAACCATAAAAGTGAGGAAAAAATGGACTATACATTTACAGAAAAAGAAGTTGAAATGATGTATAACTGGGGGATGTACGCTGATGGGGAAAGCGGCTTCAATGAAGAAGAAAAAAAATTATACAATAAATTGGAGCGAATTTTTACACCGCTTCAAAAAGAAAAAGATAATGAGCAAAAGGTTGTAGATTTTTTCGAAGAAATTAGCAATACATACGAAAATGTGAGTTATTATTGGGGTACTGGCACCTGTATCAAATTTATCGACTTTGACAAAACGCTTTGCTTTGACACTAAAAAAACTAAATACACAGATGTAGTGCTCGAGGTGTCGAAGGTAATAAACAAATTGAAGGTGAAGAAGCGAAGCAATTGAAAATTCAACCGGTCACAAATTGGGGCAACAGTGTTGCCCCATAGCTCGAACTGGGCTAGTCCTCTTCCTCTTCTTCTTCCTCCTCGTTCTCTTCTTCTACCTCTTCTTCTTCGTCCTTTTTCGTTGATTCGAGTTTCTTTGATGTTTCCGACTTGCATTCGTCCTTGAGCTCGTTAAAGAGCCTTTCCCGTTTTTCCTTTAGGGCTTGCTTGGTTTCTTCATCATCCAGACCCCAGAAAAATACGTCGTCGGTCGTGGAAAATTCCCAAATGGTGATGGTTTTGATGCCCTCGTCATCGAAACATTCCAGTTCATCGTCAGTTCCCTTCCACTTTGTACCACTATAGCTTCCTCTGTGATCACCGGGTCTTGAACACACCAGTTGTCTCATAGAGCCTGTGCCCCGGATGTATAGCGAATCGACATAGGTGGTGTCGTTGACCAGCACATAGTGTTCCAGACGCCTTTCTCCAAAAGTTTCGCTGCTGAGAACTGTGTAGTAGGCCCATATTTCGTCGTCTATGTCAAGGTGGTCGCAGCCTTCCTTGAAATTTATGGAGCCCGCGTTCTCGAAGACATGACGGGTATTGCTAAAATCTTCCTCGCTGGAGGAGCTGGACTCGGCTTCGGAAGAACTGGACTTGGCGTTGTCCTTGCCGCTATCTATTTCGGTTTCGTCGTCTCCTGCGCTACTGGCGTTACTGCTGTCGCCGCTGCAGGCCACCATGCATAGCGCGATGGCGAAGGGAATGCTCATGGCCAAGGCCTTTGCGGTGTCTATAATTCTGGAATTCATAATGGGTGCTCCCGTTTGATTGGTTGTGCTGTTGTGTAAATATATAATACATTTGGTTTTTTTCTATATTTGCGTGCGTTTAAGGTTATGCCTTAAGGACAATTTGACTCAAGAAAAGGAACGCTATGCCAGCTTTTGATCCGAATGCGAAAAAGATGCTGATTTCGGGAAACGAGGCCATCTCGCTTTCCATGCGCCACTGCAACGTGCAGTTTGCCGCAGGTTACCCGGGTACTCCCTCTACCGAAATCCTCGAGGACTATTCTGAACTCGGCGGGTATGCCCAGTGGGCCCCGAACGAGAAGGTCGCCGCCGAAGTGGCCCTGGGCGCAGCCTTTGGCCATGCCCGCAGCGTGGTCACCATGAAGATGGTGGGCCTCAACGTGGCTAGCGATGTGCTCTACACCGCGACCTACACGGGCGTGGACGGCGCCATGGTGTGGATCGTTGCCGACGACCCGGGTCAGGGCAGCTCCCAGAACGAACAGGATACCCGCAACCACGCCAAGGCATCCGTTTGCCCGATGTTCGAGCCCTCCAACTCCCAGGAAGCCTACGACTTCTTCCGCATTGCGGTGCAGACGAGCGAAAAGTTCAAGATTCCCGTCATCCTGCGCATGACGACCCGCGTGGACCACTCCAAGTCTATCGTGGTGCCCAAAGAAGAACTCCCGGCTATGGTGCCGAACTTCGAACGCAATATTGCCGGCCATGTGATGGTGCCCGGCTTCTCTAAGCCGGCCGGCCGCCGTCTCCGTGCCAAGATGGACGAGATGGAAGCCTGGAACGTCGCGGAAGGCCCCAATCGGGTGGAAATGCGCAGCGAGGACTTCGGTATCATCGTGAGCGGCATCAGCTACCACCATGTTCGTGAAGCCGCCCCGGAAGCAAGCATCCTCAAGCTCGGCATGACCTACCCGCTGCCGATGCAGCTCATCAAGGATTTCGCCAAGAAGTTCGAAGGCAAGCGCCTCATGGTCATCGAAGAGAACGACCCGTGGCTCGCCGAGAACATCAAGGCCGCCGGTATCCAGTGCGAAAGCAAGTTTGACCCGATTTTCCGCTTTGGCGAACTCGACGTGAACCGCGTGCGCCGCATTATCGCTGGCGATCGCAATCCGGACCCGGTTCCGGTCAAGGGCAAGCCGCCTATGCTTTGCCCGGGCTGCCCGCACCGCAGCTCTTTCGCCATGCTCAAGGAACTCGACTGCATCGTCTCCGGCGACATCGGCTGCTATACGCTCGCCGCTCTCCCGCCCATCAGCGCGATGGACTACATGATTGACATGGGTGCCGCTATCGGCATGGGTATCGGTCTCCGCAACGTGCTCCCGCGCGAACAGGCCAAGAAGGTCGTCTCCGTGATTGGCGACTCCACGTTTGTTCACAGCGGCATCACCGGTCTCGTGGAAGCGGGCTACAATCGCCCCGACACCGGCCATGTGGTCGTCATTCTCGACAACAGCATCACCGCCATGACAGGCCAGCAGGAACACCCGGGTACGGGCCGCCATCTGGACCACAGCCCGGCCTACAAGCTCGACTACGGTGCCATCGCGAAGACCGCCGGTTTCGACAACGTGTACGAAGTGAACCAGGTCAAGGAACCCGAGAAGTTCAAGGAACTCGTGAAGGAAGCCCTCGAGAAGGACGAGCTCACGCTCATCGTGGCGAAGAGTCCCTGCATTCTCGCTCTCAAGAGCATCCTCGCCTGGGACAAGGCCAACAAGGAAAAGGCTGAAAAGGCTCTCGCCGAGTCCGAAGCCGCTGCTAAAAAGAACGGCAATTTTTAAGGAGAAGTTTTTATGAGCGTAGTTAACGTGAAATTTGCCGGCCTCGGTGGCACAGGCGTTATCAAGGCGAGCGACGTGATGGCGGAACTCGTGTTCGAACAGGGTTACGACGTGAAGAAGGCCGAAGTGCACGGCATGAGCCAGCGCGGCGGTTCTATTGCTTCCGATGTCCGCTTCGCGAAGGACGAAGAAGTGCAGTCCCCGATGATCCCGACTGGCGAAGCCGACTACCTGGTGGTATTCGACGAGACGCAGGTCGTGGTGAACGAGGCCTTCCTCAAGCAGGGCGGCGTGCTCCTCACTCCGGCGGACATCGATGTCTCGAAGCTCGAGAACGTGAAGGCCCTGAACGTCGCGATGCTCGGCAAGCTTTCCAAGCACTTCGACTTTACCGTCGAACAGTGGGAAGTCGCCCTGAACAAGCTTTTCGCCGAAAAGTTCCACGAAGGGAACAAGAAGGCGTTCATGCTTGGCCGCGAAGGCTAATATTCGGATTGCCGGCCTATATTGTATAGGCCGGTTCTTTTTTTAGGATGGGCTTTATGGAGAAGTTATACTGGGTCGTTTTCGGCTGCCTTTTGTGGGTGGCGCGTGTGGCGCAACTCTGTTTCCTCTACTGGATGGACGCTCCGACGGGCGGGCCGATTGTCGAGGATTGGGGGCGGTTCTTCCCGCAGTCGATGGTTGTCGAGGCGGGTATGGCGATGGCGATTGCCTTCGTGTTCGGCTCGGTTTCACTTTTGCTGAAGGGCCATGCCCTGCGCAAGGTGTGGGGTGTGCTTTCGGTTGTTGTCGCGGGCGTGTATATTGTCGCTAGTGGCGGTGACGACGAACTGGTCCGCTGGATGGGCCAGCACCTTTCGCTCTCCTTCTTTGGTACGTATTCCAACGCGGCCTCCGATATGGGCCTCGTCGGGCGAATCTTTATTGGCGGTATCGGGCATTTCTCGCTGAGTATCGGCTGGGGCGCGGCTACGATTTTTGCCGTGGTGATGCTGTACCGCAAGTTGTACTGGAAATGGTTCGGCTCCACGCACAAGAAACCTGCGATGGTTGCGCTCGGAATGTTGCTGATTGTCGCTGCCGTTGGGCTCTCTGCCCGTGTTTGGCTGGTCACGAGCAACATGTGCTGGAACCGCGTTTGCCCGGTGCTGTGGCGCATTGCCGGAGAAATCCGCGAAAACTTTGCCGACCCTGTGAAGGGCGAGGGCTACGAGGCGGGTATCCGTCTGTTGGGCGGCGACCCGTCGAAGGAATATCCCTTCTGGAAGGAGTATCCGCGCGAGGCGGTGTCTATTGCCGAGTTCAAGGCGAAGCCGATGGACGAGAGACCTGACATCATCTTCCTCACTATCGAGACTTTCCGCGGTTGGACGGGCGATATGCGCATCGGTACGGCTTGTGAAAAGTTCCATAACCTTTGCCGCCTTTCCAAGAAAGCGCTCTATTACCCGAACGCGCGCAGTGTGGGTTACCCCTCGGTTGAGGGCTTTTTGGGTGTGCTTGCTGGCGTGTGGAGCCACCCGACAAAGTCGTTCCTCTCGGATTACCCTAAGACAAACTTGCGCACCTTGCCGCAGATTCTCTCGGATGCGGGTTACTACACCGATGTGCTCACGGCGACGGAACCGAGTTTCGACAAACTGGACCCCTGGTTTGAGGCGTGGTTCAATCATTGGGAATTCAAGAGCGAAAATCAGCACGACGTTCCGCTGGCTGACCGCTTCCGCGAGGTTTACGCTTCGCGCCCTGCCGACAAGCCAATTTTCTTGAACTGGATGAGTACTTCCATGCATGTGCCGTTCAGCATTCCCTCTGAATATGGCCCGACGCCCGAAGACCCGGATGAGGCATACGTGAGGGCAGTCGCTTACATGGATAGCGCGGTCGGCATTGTCCTTGACGAAATCGAGAAGGGCCCGCGTGCCAACCAGACGTTGATTTTTGTAGTGGGTGACCATGCTTTTGGCAACAATGCACAGCATACGACGCCGGAATATATCGGGACTGTGCAGGAAGGCTATACGTGGGTGCCGTTGATGGTTGTTGGCCCGGGAATCAAGCCTAGCCTCCAGACTGAGGTGGTTTCGCAGGTAGACATTGCTCCGACGATTTTGGATTACCTTGGTCTTGAAATTTCAAATAACTTTGTCGGCCATACCCTTTTGGAACGCATTGCTGACGAACCTGCCGTTGCCGAAGTTCCGGCGGATTCTGCTGATTCGCTTGCCCAAGGGGATTCTGCCGCGGTGGCTCCGGCTTACCTGTTCCGCGCAACCTCCCAGTATGCTCCAGTATTCTCGTTCCGCCTTGCAGACATTGCCATGCAGCGGGATTCCCTGATTTACTACGGCAACATGGATGATCCGGAAGCGTCTTCGGTGTTCGCCACGCGGCTTGTCCCGGACTGGGATACCTTGCACCTGGCCGAAGGGTTTGTTACCGGACGGCGTTTGGGGGCGATTCCTGCCGATTTCGCCGATACCGAAAAGGCCATGCGCGATGCTGCCGAGGCTTGGCTGTATATCGTGAACAGCAATAAGCTCCGTCCTTGATTTCGCGTGCCCGCACAGGCCCTTTGGGCTTTTTTCTGTGCGTTATAATTTGTAAATTGTACTCGTGGCACGATTTTTGCATAACTTGCATAAGTTTAAAAAGGAAGGCGCCGGGAATGGCGGCTTCCTTGTCGCCGTGTTTTTGCTTTGGGCCCTTGCGTTTTTTGCGGGTTGCGAAGAAATCGAAGAAGAAAAGCCGTGGATCCAGGTGGACCGCCCGCAGATGCTCTTCACCGATACCACCTTGCTCGACAGTTACAACGGCAATGTGCTTTCGTGGAAATTAAAGACGGCCTACCTGGAACGCTGGGCCGACAAGGAGATTGTGTTTGTCCGCCCGATTTTCGTGGACATCTATGACTCTTTGGGAGAACGAGCCGCATTCATGCGCGCTGATTCTGGCCGGTTCGACATGAAGTTTACCTACGTGAACGCCTATGGCCACGTGTACGCCCTGACCCCGAAGGGAGCTTCGGTCCGTGCGGATTCGCTTATTTGGAATAAGGCAGATAACCTTGTGCGCACGGAGAGCTACGTGCGCGTGGTTTCCGAAGACGGCGACGTGTTGCAGGGCAAGGGTTTCGAAAGTGATGCGAGGATGGACAACTGGAAAATCCTTGCGAACGTGACGGCCATTTTCCAGGATGCGGCAAACCGCCTGAAAGAAGAAGACCAGAAAGAGGCCAAGGAACATGCGTTGGATTCCCTGAAGGCCGATTCCGTGCAGAAGGCCAATGCGTCGAATGCAACGAATGCACCGCAAAATCCGGCGCCGGCTCCCCAGGCGGGGCAGCCCGCGCCTGCACCTGCGAACCCAGGCGCCGCGGCTCCTGCTGGCCAGCAGGCTCCGGCACAGGCATCTTCTGCGACTTCGACATCTCCGGCTCCTCCGGCCTCCTCCGCCGCGCTTGACACCTCTACCGGCCCGCGCGAGATGAACCCGGAGGCCGATGCGGAATTGCTCAAACAGTCCCGCAGATCTCTCATGCACCACATGCGCCCGAAACCGGCAAAGGATTCTGCTGCACCTGCTCCTGGTCCCGCTCCGGCACCTGCGCCTGCGAAAAAAGATTCTTCCGGGAGCGCCAAGAAATGATGCGCCTTGCCGTTCTCCTTTTGCTGCTTGCATCGACTGCGTTTTCGTCGTCGCCGCTTATCATGAAGCATGCGGATAATCTGAATGTCGCGCGTACTCGAGGCATCTTGAATTTGCAGGGGAGCGTTTTCTTTGTCCACGACAGTATTGAATTCCGTACGGAGTATGCCACGTGGAACAAGGACGCCGAGATGGTGACTTGCAACGGGGGCTTCTTGTTCACGCACCCCTCCGGCTATATCCAAGCGCAGGAGGGCATTTACCAAAAGAAGAACAGCATGGCCACGGCCCGTGGCGACGTGAATGCGGGCGACTCTGCGCACACGTATGCTTTCAAAGGCGAGTACCTGATTTACGACCGCGAGCAAGAAATCCTCACCATGCCCGACCGCCCGAAACTTTTCCAGTTCGAGACGCACAAAGACAGTACGGTCGATACGGTGACCATCGAGGCGCGTCGCATCATCTTCAACAAGAAGGAATCTTTTGCCGAGGCTTACAAAGACGTAAAACTCACGCAGAAGGATATGATTGTCACTTGTGACACAGGTTATTTTGACCGCAAGAACAATTGGCTTTCGCTGACGGGCCACCCGACTTGCGACATGAAGAACTACCACCTCACGGGCGATTCCATTTTCATGGTTCTCGATTCGACGGGTAAACAGCTCCAGTCGGCCCTGGTTATCCGCAATGCGCACGGTGTGCAACAAGAAGAAGACAAGCGTGGCGCTCCAGGGCATGTGACTGAGGCTTTTGGCGATACGCTTTATGCCGAGTTCAACGATGGCAAGATAGAGCGTTTGTATGTAAACTTGAATGCGCGTGGATTTTTCTACGAAAACGATTTGAAGGAATACCGCAATTTGATGGATGGCGACCGCCTAGACCTTTTCTTTAAGAAGGGCAAGATGGACAGGGCCGTTGTGTCGGGCAAGGCGCAGAGCACCTACTTTTTTGTGAAGAAGGACCGCACTGTGGCGGGCAAGAACGAGGCTACGGGCGACACAATCCATTTGCTTTTCGATGCGCAGAAAAATGCCGTGAAGTCGCTCAGGCTCTTGGGTGGCGGCACCATGGCAAGCGGGCGTTATGTGGATATGGAAAAGACGGCTCGCCAGAAAAAGGCGGCTGAACTTGATTCCATAAGCAAGATTGCGAATGATAGGATTGCAAAGGCTGCTGCGAAAAACGATTCAACTGCGAAAGTCGTGGCACCTGCTCCTACAGGGAAGACGGATGCGTCTAAGGGGAAGGCTGTAACACCTACGGGAAAGACGGTCGCACCGGCTCCGAAGTCTAAAAACGGGCCTGCTCCGGCTCCGAAACAGCCTACATCGAAGAATGGGACAACGCCTGCACCCGCTCCCAAAAAGCAACCCGCAAGCACGGAGGGTAAACCATGAAGAACCTAGTGAGTACCATACGCACCGACAAACTGCGCAAGATTTACGGCGGACGCCAGGTGGTGAGCGACGTGTCTATCAGCGTGTCGCAGGGTGAAATTGTCGGGTTGCTCGGGCCGAATGGTGCCGGGAAGACGACTACGTTCTACATGATTGTGGGTATGGTCCGCCCCGATGCTGGCCACATCTTTTTGGACGACGTGGAAATGACGGACAAGCCCATGTACAAGCGCGCTCGCCTCGGGCTCGGCTACTTGCCGCAGGAAGCTTCCATTTTCCGCAAGCTCTCTGTGGAAAACAATATCATGGCTATCCTCGAGACGCAAGACATGAAGCGTCGCGAACGCAAGCGCCGTTTGGAAGAACTCCTTGAGGAATTTAAGATTACGCATATCCGCAAGACAAAGTCGATGAGCTGCTCGGGTGGTGAACGCCGCCGCCTGGAGATTGCGCGCGCCTTGGCAAGCGATCCCTCGTTCCTTTTGCTCGACGAACCGTTCGCAGGCATCGACCCCATCGCCGTGGCCGACATCCAGTCCATTATCTCTGGGCTCAAGGACAAGGGCATGGGCATTTTGATTACCGACCATAACGTGCGCGAGACGCTCTCGATTACGGACCGCGCCTACATTATGTACAAGAGCCAGGTGCTGACGGAAGGTTCGTCGGAACATCTCGCAAACGACGCCGAAGCAAGGCGCATTTACCTGGGCGACAGTTTCCGCCTGGACTAGGAGATTTTAGATGGACGTTACGATGCAGCTTGGACAAAGCCAACGGCTGGAGCAGACGCTCTCGCCGCAGTTGCTGCAGTCCGTGACCATCCTGCAGAAGAACTCGCTGGAACTTGAGACCGCCATCAAGGAGGAGGTCGAGGCGAATCCACTTCTGGAATTGGACGACGGCGGCGACGACATTTCGTACGAGGACTATGCCGCCGAGGCAGAGAACAGGGATTCCCATGGCGACGATGAGGCCAACTCGGGCGAGTCCATTGACCCGCGTGAATACGAACGCGGCGACCTGGACGACAGCGCTGCGGTGGACCGCGGTATGCTTGACGGTGCGACGAATGCCGAACTGGATTGGGGTTCCTACCTGAACGACGGCTACTCCGACACCGACGCTCCTTTCAAAGATTTGAACGCCGGGCCAGCAGATCCGGACGACGAGTGGGACCGCCCTGTGAAGGACGTGGACCTGAGCCTGCAAGACAAGCTCAAGAACCAGCTGCGCGAATGGAACGGGACGCACGAGTTGCAGCAGCAGTTACGCGAGGCCGGTTGCGACGATGCGCATTTCCGTAGCTTGGTGGAGTACCTTATCAATTCATTGGATGAGAACGGCTTTGTTCAGGGGCTCAAGGCGGGCGCGGCCATTGCGAGAGCAATGGCGAGCGATGCCTTCGTCGTCGAGATTGAGTCGGTGTTGTCCCACGAAAAAGAACTGGACGAGGCATCGCTCCCTGTCCGCGAGGCTTTCCACGTCTTGCAGTCGTTCCAGCCTCGCGGCATTGGCGCCCGCGATTTGCGAGAATGTTTCCTCATTCAGGCTTATGCTATCCCGGATTTCCCCGAACTTGCTATCCGCATTCTCGAGACGCATTTCGACGACCTGAACGCGCTGCGCTATGCAAAGATTGCCAAGGATCTGGGCGTGTCGACCGACTCCATCCAGCAGGCTGTAGGCAACCTTGCCCGACTGACCCCGCACCCCGGTCTCCAGATTTCTAACGCCCCTTCCATGTCGATTTCGCCGGACATGCGCGTGTACGAGAAACGCGGCCATTTCGAGGTCGAGGTCTTCAAGTCCAGGAGCCAGAAGTCCCTGCGCATAAACAAGATGTACCTTGAAATGTTGCAGAACAAGAGCTTGCCCAAGGCTGACCGCGATTTTATTGCGGACAAGCTCCGCCGTGCGAAGGAGTTCATGACGGCTGTAGACAACCGCCATTCTACCATGGAACTGGTCATGCGTGCCATCGTCAAGCGCCAGAAGGATTTCTTCGAGAAGGGCCCGGCCGCGCTCAAACCCATGATTTTGCAAGAAATCGCCGACGACGTGGGCCGCGACGTGAGCACCGTGAACCGCGTGACAAACGGCAAGTACGTGGAAACGCCATTCGGTGTGCGCGAACTGAAGGATTTCTTCACTTCTGGCGTCAAGCAAGGGGAATCCTCCGATGCCGCCGTGGTCGGTTCGGCCCAGATTTTGGACACCATCAAGGCGCTCGTGGCCGCCGAAGACAAGAAAAAGCCCCTCTCGGACCAGGCCATTGCCGATAAACTTTTGGAGCAGGGGATCAAGGTCGCCCGCCGCACGGTGGCCAAATACAGGGAGGAAGAGCTCAAAATTTTGCCCGCCCGATTGCGGAAAATGGTCTAATTTGGGCATTATTCCCGTTTGGATGGTAATTTTGTAGCAAAAATGTGCGAAAAGGTTGTTTTTTTTGCCAAAAAAGATGTATATACTCTTAATGCGGAATGGAAAGTACCCTTCTGCTCTAAAACTCACGGAGGTTTTACTATGGATATCAATTTTTCTGCTCGTCATTTTAATGCATCTGCCGGTCTCCAGGATCGTATTCAGGAAGAAATGGATAAACTCGCTCGTTTTTACCCGAACATCACTAGCGCCTCCGTCATCCTAGACCACGAAGTGGAACATCTGCGTCATTGCGAAATTTCCATCAACATTACTGGTTCCGTGGTTGTGGCGTCTGCCGATGAAGAAAACATGGGCAAGGCAGTGGATGTGGCTCTTGAACGCGCCAAGATCCAGCTGAAGAAGGCCAACGACAAGCAGAACGACCACCGCGCACAGCCGCTTTCCGATTTGGCATAGTTCGTGGCGGACAATAAACTGAAAGATCTCAAGATCCTGCACCGGGAGAAGCTCTCGGTGCGGGACTTTTTTTGCCATTACGGCAAGGACCTGCAGATGGTGCAGTGTTCTCCAGAAGAGGACCTGGACTCCTTCATTGCCGAGAGTGGTATTCACCGCCCGGGGCTTGCCATGGCAGGCTATACGGCAGTGTACAGTTCGCAGCAGATTCAGGTGGTGGGCCATACAGAATGGAACTATCTGGAATCGATTGGCCCCGAGGCCCGCAAAAAGATTTTTGACAATCTTTCGGTCTTTCACGCCCCGATGTGGGTGGTGACGCACGACCAGACCCCGCACAAGGAGCTCCGCGAGATGTGCCTCAAGTTGCACATACCGCTGTTTTTCACGACGCTCCACACTTACGAATTTAACAAGCTCTCCCAGCGCATCCTGGAAGAATACTTTGCCCCGCACGCCATTATCCACGGGAGCTTGGTCGACGTTTACGGCATAGGTATGCTCTACGTGGGCGACAGCAACGTGGGCAAGTCCGAATGCGTCTTGGACCTTGTCGAAAGCGGCCACCGCATGGTCGCCGACGATGTCGTGCATATCAGCCATGTAGGTAACTGCATCGTGGGCCGCCCCGACCCGCTGATCCGGCACCACATGGAAATTCGCGGCGTGGGAATTCTGGACATCCGCTCGATGTTCGGTATCCATGCTATCCGCAAGGTGAAAAAGATTGAGGTCATCGTGGAACTCCAGCCGTGGCGGCAAGACGTGAGCTACGACCGCACGGGCCTGAACGAACAGCAGGAATCGATCATGGGCGTCTCTATCCCGAAGGTTATCATTCCTGTGGCGCCGGGCAAGAACTTGACCGTGATATCCGAAGTTATCGCGATGAATGCTTTGATGAAGATGAACGGCCAGAACGTGGCCCAAGAATTCAACGAGACCCTGATGCAGAAAATCAAGGCGAAGGCGAAGGGTGAATACTCCGACGACCTCTTGCAAGTTGATCCGCAGCATTGGTCTCCGTACGAATAAAGATGAATAACGTTGTTTACAAGATAAGGCAAAATATCATCCCGTTCTGTATCGCGGTGGTGCTGCTTACAGGCATTTGCGGCGCATGGTTTTTCTATCATCCGTCCAGCCCGTATCACGAGCGCATGGTGTTTGTCGTGAGCTTCGACAAGATTGGTACGCTCAAACCGGGTAACCGGGTTGCGGTCCGTGGTATTGGTTGCGGGCAGGTACTCAGCGTGAAATTGACCGACGATGCGGTTTACGTGACGGCAGAGGTGCTTGCCAGCACGAAGATTCCCAAGAACTCGCAGTTCAGGCTCATTACCGCAGGGCTCATGGGCGAACGCGAACTCAACGTGCTTTCGGGTGATGGCAAGGAATACATTGCTGACGGCGATACCGTGAAGGGCATGTACGAAGAAGGTGCCGCAGGCATTACCCGGAGCCTTCGCGAGATTCTTGCAGGTATCCGCGAAATTCGACAGGAACTCGAAGCGACGGACAGTACCGTGATTCGCCCGATGGACGAGCAGGTGATGCGCGTGGGGCGGAAGGCGACACGGCTTGTGTCTACCGTGACGGTCCGCATCAAGAGGTGGAAATCTGAACTGGATACGCTTCTGAGCGATTGCAGTACGCTCCTGGCCAATGTGGATTCCGAACTGGATGTCGTGGTGGAAAGGGGTGGAGAGGCCGCCGAGAGGGCAAAAGAGATCCTTCCTCGGGTCAAGGACCTCATCGAGAAGACGAAGTCTCTCCAGACTTATGCAGACACCCTTGTGAAGAAGATGGGAGCCGATGACAACTCAATTGGGCTGATTTTGGCCGAAAAAGGCCGGTTATCGGAGGAACTGGACCGGACCGCGGCAGATATCGATGCCTTAATCGAGGACCTGAAAAAGCAGGGCTTGAAATTGAATGTGGATATTTTTTAACATTGGGTGTTGCTTTTTGTAAACAAAAAGGATAGATTACAACGACAACGGGCACCCCTGGTGCAATACGTCTAAATTACTCTACTAGAAGGAGTTCATATTATGGCCGAAAAGAAACCCGCAAGAATGAGCGATGCCGATCTCAAGTTTTTTGAGGAGATGCTGTTGGAAAAGCGCCGCCAGTTGGTGACTGCCCAGAGCGAGTCCGAAAAGGCCAACGTGTTCCAGGGGCAAAAAGCCCAAGCCGGTGACGGCGCCGATTCTGACAGTGCCGATTCCGCCACGGATTACAATTCCCTCGAAACGAACTTCTCGCTTGCTGCCCGCGAAGGCAAATACCTCGTGTACCTCGAAGAGGCGCTCACGCGCATCCGTAAGGGCACCTTCGGCGTGTGCAAGGTTTGCCAGGAACTCATCCCGAAGGCCCGCCTTATCGCCGTCCCGACGGCAACCAAGTGCGTGAACTGCAAGGAAGAGACCAAGAAGAAGGAACAGGAAAACAACCGCATCGAGATGGCGAAGCTCTTTGCCGAAGAGCAGCGCAAAGAAATGATGCGCAAGAACGCTGGCCGCTAGTTTTCTTGACGCTTCTGAAAACGGCGCTCTTAGACAAAGCCGTTCATTTGGATTTTACGAAAAAAGGACTGCATTGCTGCAGTCCTTTTTAAGTTCTGGATTGTTTCGGGGCTATTCGCCCCTCGCAATGACGCGCTGAGACGGCGCTTCGGCCCTTCGACAAGCTCAGGGACCTTACTCAGCGACCTTCAGGGACCTTAGATCTCTTCGATGCTTGCATGGTACTCCTGCAAGCTCTTCACAGCACCATGGCCGTTGCGGGCGGCGGCGATGCCCTTCACGGTGTTGTAGGCACCGGCGAGGGTCGTGATGTAAGGAACCTTGTACTTGATGGCGGCCTTGCGGATAGCGCTTTCGTCCTTGATGGCGTCGCGCTTTGCCCACGGCGTGTTGATGATGAGGTTCACCTGCTTGTTCAGGATGATATCGAGAACGTTCGGGCGACCTTCAGCAATCTTGTTCACCACTTCGCACTTGACACCGGCGGCTTCGTAGAACCTGGCGGTACCTTCGGTAGCGTAAATCTTGAAGCCGAGCTTCTGGAATTCCTTGCCGATTTCGATGGCCTGTTCAGACAAGTTAACCTTATCGGAGAGGCTAATCAGCACGGCACCTTCGTTCGGGAGGAAGGAACCTGCGGCTTCCTGGCTCTTGTAGTAGGCCAGGGCATAGTCGTCGGAGAGGCCGAGCACTTCGCCGGTGGAGCGCATTTCGGGGCCGAGAACCGGGTCCACCTTCGGGAACTTGTCGAACGGGAACACAGCTTCCTTGGCGCCGTGGTGGTTGAACTTCTTGTCCTTGAGCTTGAGGTCTTCGAGCTTGGCACCGAGCATCAGGCGGGTCGCGAGGCGGGCCATCTGCGTGTTACAAACCTTGGAGACCAGAGGCACCGTGCGGGATGCGCGCGGGTTCGCTTCGAGCACGAACACCTTGCCGTCTTCGATAGCGTACTGCATGTTCATGAGGCCGCACACGTGGAGGGCTTCAGCGATCTTGCGCGTGTAATCCTTGATGGTGGCGAGGTTTTCCTTAGTGATGGTCACCGGCGGGATAATGCAGGCGGAGTCACCGGAGTGGACACCGGCAAGTTCCACGTGTTCCATCACGGACGGGATGTAAACGTGTTCGCCGTCGGAGAGGGCGTCGGCTTCGCATTCCAAAGCGTTGTGGAGGAAGCGGTCGATGAGGAGCGGACGGTCCGGGGTCACGCCCACAGCCTTCGCCACGTATTCGCGGAGCATGTTTTCGTCGTAGATGACTTCCATGCCGCGGCCGCCAAGCACGAAGCTCGGGCGGATCATCACCGGGTAGCCACCGATCTGCTTGACGCAAGCGAGGGCTTCGTCGATGTTCGTGGCCATGCCGCTTTCCGGCATCGGAATGCCGAGCTGGTCCATCATCTTGCGGAACAAGTCACGGTCTTCGGCGATATCGATGGAGTCGATGCTCGTACCGAGAATCTTCACGCCTTCGTCGGAGAGGGCGCGGGCGATGTTCAGCGGAGTCTGGCCACCGAACTGCACGATGACGCCAGCCGGCTTTTCCTTGTGGTAAATCTGGAGAACGTCTTCGAGGCTGACCGGTTCGAAGTACAGCTTGTCGGAAGTATCGTAGTCGGTAGAAACCGTTTCGGGGTTGCAGTTCACCATGATGGTTTCGTAACCCATTTCGCGGAGAGCCATTGCAGCGTGGCAGCAGCAGTAGTCAAATTCGATACCCTGACCGATTCTGTTCGGGCCACCGCCGAGGATCATGATCTTCTTGGCGTTGTCTGTAGCGGTCGATTCGTCCTTGCAGTTGTAGGTGCTGTAGTAGTAGAACTGGTTTTCCACACCGCTCACCGGCACGGCACACCAGCCTTCGACCACGCCGAGTTCGGTGCGCTTCTTGCGCACGTCCTTTTCGCGGATGCCGAGGATCTTGGCGATGTACTTGTCGCTGAAGCCGTCCTTCTTGGCCTTGATGAGGAGTTCGTCAGCAGGCAGGCGACCCGGAGTCTTGAGCATTTCTTCTTCGAGTTCCACGAGTTCGCGCATCTGCTGCACGAAGTAGGCCTTTTCGTAGGTGGCGGCGAAGATTTCTTCGTCGGTAGCACCCTTACGGATGGCTTCGTACATCTGGAAGTGGCGTTCAGAAGAAGCGGTCTTCATCATTTCAAGGAGTTCTTCCTTGCTCTTCTTGTTGAAGTCCTTCGCAAAGCCGAGGCCGGAGCGACCGTTTTCGAGACCGCGGATAGCCTTCTGGAGGGTTTCCTTGTAGGTCTTGCCGATAGCCATGACTTCGCCCACGGCCTTCATCTGGGTGCCGAGGCAGTCATCGACGCCGCGGAACTTTTCGAATGCCCAGCGAGCGAACTTGAGCACCACGTAGTCACCGCTCGGGGTGTACTTTTCGAGGGAGCCGTCGCGCCAGTACGGAATCTGATCGAGGGTGAGGCCTGCGGCGAGCTTTGCAGAAATGAGAGCAATCGGGAAGCCGGTAGCCTTGGAAGCAAGAGCGGAGGAGCGAGAGGTACGCGGGTTGATTTCGATGATCACCACGCGGCCCGTCTTCGGGTCGTGAGCGAACTGAACGTTCGTACCGCCGATCACGCCGATGGATTCCACAATCTTGAAGGCGTCGCGCTTGAGGCGTTCTTCGAGGGCCTTGTCGATGGTGAGGAACGGGGCTGCGCAGAAGGAGTCACCGGTATGCACGCCCACCGGGTCAATGTTTTCGATGAAGCAGATGGCGATCATCTGGTTCTTGGAGTCGCGGACCACTTCGACTTCGAGTTCTTCCCAACCGAGGATGGATTCTTCGATGAGGCACTGGTGCGTCATCGAGAGTTCAAGACCGTTGGAGCAAATGGTGCGGAGTTCTTCCACGTTGTAGCAGAAACCGCCGCCTGCACCACCCATGGTGTATGCCGGGCGAACGACAACCGGGTAACCGATTTCGGCCACGATCTTTTCGGCTTCTTCCACGGAGTGGCAAATGCCGGAGCGCGGAGTCTCGATACCGAGCTTCTGCATGGTTTCCTTGAAGACTTCACGGTCTTCGCCGCGTTCGATAGCGTCGAGGTTCACACCGATGACCTTCACGCCGTACTTGTCCAAGACGCCGGCCTTGTTGAGGGCGCAAGCGAGGTTCAAGCCGGTCTGGCCGCCCAAGTTCGGGAGGAGGGCCTGCGGGCGTTCCTTCTCGATAATCTGGGTCAAGCGGGCGACGTTCAGCGGTTCGATGTAAGTGGCATCGGCCATGACCGGGTCGGTCATGATGGTAGCCGGGTTGGAGTTCACGAGCACGATCTTGTAACCCTGTTCGCGCAGGGCCTTACAAGCCTGGGTGCCGGAATAGTCGAATTCGCAAGCCTGACCGATCACGATCGGGCCGGAACCAATGATAAGGACTTTGTCGATGCCTTCAATCTTCATTTTAGTATTCTCCGTTTGACTAATTATTAAATCCTAATGATGTTCCCTTCGGCAAGCTCAGGGAACTTAATGGGTAAAAAAAATGCTGAACTAAAAAGTCCAGCAAAATCAAAAAAAATAGAACCCTTGAAAAAACCGACTGCCGTTGCGCAGTGGATTGCGCAAATTGCATTGGGCTTCGACATTGCAAGAATTCTTTTCATTTTTTGTCTAAATCACTCAAGGCTTAAACTTGCGCAAATATAGAATAAAGAGCAAGGTTCTGCAATGTTTTTTTTAACTATTCCCCTAGTATCCCTCTTCTTCGTCCTCATCCTCATCATCTTCGTCGTCATCGTCATAATTCAGGCATTCCTCGTCCTGGTCGTCGCAATCGTCGCTAACGGAATCGCTGCCGCCACAGGCGGAAAGGGTGAAAATACTGAGTAGTGCCAAGAAAATGAATTTTTTTAGCATAGTCATCGTCCCTTGCAATTGGTTTAACTCTAATTATTATAGAAAAAAAGTAAATAGGATAATTGTATATAAAATAAAAAGGGACCACCTATGGAGGTAGTCCCCTTAAAAACCTTGTCTACAACAAGATTACTTCTTAGCCTTGCTCTTGGCAGCGTCGGCCTTGAGAGCAGTACCGGCCTTGAAGCCGACGGTCTTGGAAGCCTTGATCTTGATGGTAGCGCCAGTCTGCGGGTTGCGGCCGGTACGGGCAGCGCGAACCTTGACAGAGAAGGTGCCGAAGCCGATCAGCTGGACGTTGCCGTCCTTCTTGATGCCAGCGGCGATACCGTCGAGCACAGCGTCGACAGCGCGGCCAGCAGCAGCCTTGGATTCTAAACCAGCGTCCTTGTTGGCGAGGATGGCTTCAATGAGATCTTGTTTGTTCATTTTCAACTCCTTGAGTTAGGTTTTAAGAAAAGTATGGTGATATTATACCTTTTTTTTTTCGTACCGAGTAATTTTTTTGAAAAAAAATATCGCCTGAGCCCTTTTAAATCAAGCCTCGGGGTGAGGTCCGGCCGCTTCGGCATGCATCGCTTCGGACTTTTTTTGCACCTTGCGAATGAACACGAGACATAGGCAAGTGAAGGGCACTGCAACAAGTAACCCTAAGAAACCCAACAACTTACCCCATATTGAAAGAGACAGCAAAATGCCCACAGGAGGCAGGTTCATCGACTTTCCGACAATGTGCGGAACCAAGAAAAGGTCTTGAATTATCTGCACGACAAGATAAATGAAAAGGACGATTATCGCGACTTCCCAAAGGGGCATTCCCGAATCCAACGAGTACACGACCGACAAAACGAGTGCCAGCGGGATGCTTGTCAACTGCAAATACGGGACCATGTTCAATGCGCCGGAGAACAAGCCGAACACAATACCCATGGGGAGCCCCATGATGCTGAAGCCTATAGAATAAAGTATTCCGACAGATAAAGCGACGATAGACTGTGCACGGAAATAGTTGCCCATGAAGCGGTCCACTTCGTGGGCCATTTCAAAAGCGTCGGCTTGATAACGTTTGGGAATAAGGCTTGCCACGCCGCTGCGGAGCTTGGGCATGTCTACCATAATGAAGATAAGGTAAAGGAACATCAAGGCGCCGGTTGACAAACCGAAAATAATTGTCACTGTTTTCGAAACGACGCCCCAGGCGCCCGGGAGAATTTTCGAGGCTAAATTTCCGACGCTTTCCCAGGAATCAAAACTTTGGAGGGCGGCGCCGATTTTTTCCCAACCGACAGATTCCCGGATGAAATCCCAAATGTCTGTCGGAATATACGATGCCATCCGTTCGGACCAGGCGGAATCATTGAACATTCTCACGAGCAATGAGCCCAGGTATTGGACTTCGTTGACGACTTTCGGTACAAAAATGAGCATGCAGCCCGTCAGGATGAGTCCACCGCCAAATATGACCACCAAAACGGCGGCAATTCGGTGCTTCATCTTGACTTGGAGTTTGTTTACCAGCGGGTCGACAATATAGGCGAGCAAAAAGGCTGCAAAAAACGGGAAAAGCACGTTTCTCAAATAATATGCAGTCCCCACAATTACCACAAAAACGGCAGCAAACATCATGAGCCGCATAATGCGGTCAACAGTCCAAATTCTAGGCATTCTCCCTCCTGTATGCCGAAGATTTCTTTTTCTTGTGTGATCCTTCGCGATCGGCCAAAATTTGCGAAGCCAGGAATGCGACGATGACAAAAGCTAGCACAATGTACATGGCATTTATGAATCCATGATTTTGCCCGTACATGTGGATAGAATAAATTTCGAATTCGTCGGGAATCCCGCGCAGGGCCCCTTCGCCGTTAGAAATTTCGAAAAGTAGCGCCCGGTTCCAGTACGTAAAGCCGTCGTCGTGGTCGAGGCCGTTCATCACGAGCCAACGTTCAGGGACAGCAAAAGAAGACAGCGGAATTTTTACCTCGCTCGCTTTTGAATCGACGGGCATCGTGGCCAAAAGGGGGCGATAACTCAGGTATTCTCCTTCGCGTGAATATTCCGGGTCGTCTGTCAAGATGCGCAGAGTGAGCGACTTCATGCGGCCGGCCGATGCCGTGACTGCAATCGTGTCGAATTTTGAAAAATCAAAACGGGATGTTGCAGGGCGATGGTCCACAGACATCAGGTTCACACCTACGCCTGCATAGGGGTACGCCATTCCCGAACGGATATTTACCTTCGCCGAAATCGTGTCGCCATGCAACGAGATGTCGGATGTGGAATAGCCGCCGGAGGCTGCATCGGTCAATGCGTAGGCCTCATAGGCGAGTTTCGGGAAAAAGGTGAGAGAATTGTCCTTGAACGTGCAGAACAAGGCCGCCCACGCACCCAAAAGCACGACAAACGCGGCAACCGAGATGATTCTAATCTTCCTTGTCTTCATTCTTCTTATGGTGGCGGAAGCCCACCGCGACAATGGTTATACCCAAGAAGGCGAAAAGTACCGCGCCGAACCAGAAATTGCTGAGACCCTTGGCGGAAACTCCATGAAATACGATGGAGAATGTCTTGCCGCGCGGTTGGTTCCAGCCTGGAGCGATTTCCACGCGAGCCATGGATTCCTGGTGCCTCTTGTTCAGTTCCTTGTCTACATGGGCGTCTTCGTACCAGAAATCCGGCGTGTAGAACTGTTCCATCGGGACGACGATGCGTTCGCGCCCTCCGGATACTTTCACCTCTTTCATCAGCAGGCGGAAGGTTTTCGGTTTTTTCACGTCGGTCACGTCGGGGTCGTATGCCCAGAGCTTCACGAGAATCTCGTCTGTGCCGGAGGTTTCTACGTCGAAAATGAGCGAATCGACAAAAATCCAATTCCGGTATTTTTCAAGTGTGTCCGGATCAAAATTCCAAAGCATGCCACACCAGGCTGCAACTGTCGTATCGGTCCCCAGCGTACATTCGAACTTCATGGAGGAATCCCCCATTTGGAGCGAGGCATTCGAAAAACCGCCATCGGCCCTGTCGTCGTAATTCGTGACGAACATGCCCTCCTCCAGCGGATAAACGCTCTCGACAAAGAACGAGTCAGGTATCTGCGAATAGATGACTAAAACGATAACGGCAATAACACCAAGGATGGTATACGTCTTTCTCATTTTTCAGAAGGTTCCAAAATGGGCTTGAAGAACATGTTGTATTGAATAAGGTCCAAAGGGTCTACTTCGGGCTGTTCTTCGCCCATTCCCTTTGAAATGAGTTTGTCAAGCAGACGGATAAAAAAGAAATGGTGCTTCCCTTGTTTTGCGGTCGCCTGGAACGGGTGCTCCAAAGTGTGTTCCAGCAACCGGACGGTGAGCTCGGGTGTCAGGTGGAACGTCTGGCAGCATTGCGTCACCAGTCCGTCGTAACCATAGTCGGGCAACTTGCCCTGGACAAGAGGTTCCCCATGGTCGATGCACTTGGCGGATTCAGGTGTGGCTTGGAGTTGTTTCGCCTTGAGAGCCTTGAGCCATAGTTCACGGGTCTTGTCGCTGAGCTCGCCACGGAAAGACGTGGTCTGGCTACACGGGAAGAACGTGGAAAAACACTTCGGGCAAAGTCTCAAATCCAAAGTGTGGATTTTGATGTCCACTACGTCTGCATCGCAAAAAGGGCATTTACTCATATAATAAAAATATAATAAATCCGCCATTTGCTACATTTGCGGTATGGCAAAAGTAGTACAGATTACCGCTGAAAATTTTGAAGCCGAGGTCATCCAGGCCTCAGAAACCCGAGCTGTCGCAATACTCTTCTCGTCTGCAGAATACCCGGATTGCGCCCCTTATTCACAGCTGTTGGGCTCCCTTTCGACCAGCATGGACTTTACGCTCGGCGTGGTCAGTTGCGACGAACGTGAAAACATGCAGCTCATCCAGATGTTCCGCGTGCGCTCGGTGCCCGAAATCCACATAGTGGACAAGGGACAGATTGCCGACGTGCTCCAGGGAGTCCTCTCCGAGGCAGACCTCAAGAAGCGCCTTGAAAAGTATTATGTGAGCGACGAAGCCCGCGTGCAGAACGCCATCGAAGAAGCCATCGCGGCCAAGCAGTTCGACGAAGCGATTCCCCTGCTCGACGAAGCGCTCGCCAAGACCCCCGACGACAAGAAATTGAAGTTGCTCTGGGCCAAGGCAAGTCTCGGTATGGGTGATACGGAAAAAGCGAAGGATGTTCTTTCCAAATTCACCGAAGCCGATGACCAGTACCGCGAAGCTAAATCGCTCTTGGAACTCCTGGACTTCCACGCCGAAGCCGCCAAGAAGGATGTGCAGGGCAAGGAAGCCATCGTCTACCACGAAGCATGCAAGCTCGCTTGCAGCGAAGATTTCGAAAGTGCATTGCAAGCATTCTTGAATCTCTACGTAGAAGCGCCCGAATGGAACGATTCGGCAGCCAAGAAGGCAATGCTCACTTTGTTCGGAGTCCTAGGCCCCAAGCACGAACTCACTTGGAAATATAGGGCTAAGCTCAATACCATGATGTTCATCTAGCCCAGATGCTCTAGATTCAAAAACGAAACCCAGCGAAAGTTATTCGCTGGGCCGTTTTTTATACAAAATGGAATTACTTGATCAATGCTTCTGTCAGCTTGCGGGCTTCGGCATCGGCTTCGAGCACCTGGTCAAGCGTGAGGTGCCCCGTCACGGTGGGGGCGCCGGCCATGATGGTTTCAACATGCTTCGGGATGTCGGTGAACTTGAGGTTGCCCTTGAGGAATGCGTCCACCAGCACTTCGTTTGCGGCATTCATCATCGCCGGCACGATACCGCCACGGCGGCCGGCTTCGAAAGCGAGGGCGAGACAGCGGAACTTGTTGAAGTCCGGCTCAAAGAAGGTGAGTTTCTGGAGCGTGGGCAGGTCGAGGCGCTTGGTCTCGAGCGGCAGACGGTCGGGCCATGTGAGCGCCACTTGGATAGGAATGCGCATGTCGGGAGCGCCGAGCTGCGCCATCAGGGAACCGTCACGGAACTGCACCAGAGAATGCACCATCGACTGCGGATGCACCACCACCTTGATCTGCTCGTACGGGATATGGAACAGGAAATGCGCTTCGAGCACTTCGAGGCCCTTGTTCATCATGGATGCGGAATCGATGGTAATCTTCTTGCCCATGCTCCACACCGGGTGATTGAGCGCATCGGCAACGGTGATGGATTCAAACTTCTCAATAGGCCATTCGCGGAATGGTCCACCGGAGGCCGTAATTTCAAGGAACTCCACTTCTTTTTCGGGGCGGCCGGAAAGGCACTGGAAAATGGCGCTATGTTCGGAATCAATCGGCGTAATGAAGGAATTCGGATTTTCGGCGAGTTTATCCCAAATGACCGGGCCCGCCATGACCATCGTCTCTTTGTTGGCGAGCGCCACATGTTTGCCATGTTCGATAGCGGTAATGGTCGGGAGGCAGCCCACGGCTCCCATCAGAGCGTTGATGATAATGTCGGCCTTCGGGTCGGCGGCCAGTTCGCAGAGACCGTCCATGCCGGCGAGCACAGGCATGCCGAGTTCTTTTTCGAGTTCCTTGGCGGCAGCTTCGTTGAACATGCACACGCGTTCCACCTTGAACTTGCGAACGAGTTCGGCGACCTTCGCCACGCTGCTGTTCGCGGCAACCGCATAAAGCTTAAAAATGTCAGAATGTTGCAAAATGACATCGACACTTGAAGTGCCGATAGAACCGGTTGCACCGAGAAGAACGACGTTTTTCATGATTAAAGCCTCTTTTTACCCAAAGATAGCATTATTTATTTCCAATTATTATAAAATTTTACATTCCAAACAAAAAATTCAATTTATATTAATATCAGGTTTTTGTGGTTTGGAGTCGCATTATGCGGGTATATTCTTTATACGTCCTGGCTGCGTCCTTGTGCGCAGCCTGTGTTTTTTCGGGGTGCTCGGAATCGTCGGAAAGCGACGTTTCTGCACCGGAGCTCGGTTTATCGTCCAGCGCGGGCGATACAGAAAATCCCGAAGGCAAGTCCTCGGATCCTCAGGATTCTACAGGGTCTTCAGTCAGCAAGACATCTCCGGATGACTCTTCGCCTAGTTCTGCTGCGAATTCAAATGATTCCAGCAAGCCAAGCAGTACAGATAAAGTAAGCAATTCGGCAAATAGTTCCGGAGGCACTTCTGCTACGCCTGGTGCCGATGCGACTTCGAGTGGTGGCGCCACTCAAACGACTTCGTCCAGTACAACCCCATTCACTTACGTGGCACCGGCCAGCTTTGCCGATACGGTGAACGGAGTCGTATTCAATATGGTGTACGTGCCGGGGGGCACATACACGCGCGGCTGCGACAACTGCGCCGAACAAGACAAGATTTACGAGACCCCTTCGCACAAGGTGACGGTCAGCGATTATCACATTGCGCCGACCGAAGTGACCATTGCGCAGTGGAACGCCGTGATGGGCGGCAAGAAAAACGCTTGGGAATCGGAAAAGGCGCCTAAAATTGGCGTGAGCTGGTTCGATGCAAACGGTTTCGCCTGCAAGCTAGGCCAACTTACGGGGCATCAATACCGGCTGTTGACGGATGCCGAATGGGAGTTCGCTGCACGTGGCGGCAAGGACGGTGTCGCCGACAAGTTCAAGTTCTCGGGCAGCAACACGGCCGATGATGTGGCATGGTATTCCGAGAACAGCGGAGGTAAGGCGCACGACGTGGCCACCAAGAATCCGAACAAACTCGGGCTCTATGATATGAGTGGAAATTCCTGGGAATGGGTGTACGACTGGCTCGTGGGCTATACCTCGGGCGACAAAGTGGACCCCGTTCAACTTACCGGATCGGGCAACAAGACACGCCGCGGCGGCAGCTACGGCGAACCTGCTGAATTTGCCCGCGTAAGCCGCCGCGCCATCCGCAGCCGCGATGGCGCCGCCGACATGGGCTTTAGAATCGGCATGTCTAGCGAACTTCGGCCAGGGATGGTCAGCCCCTGCGAGGCGGCAAACCCTGCTGCGGCAGCTTGTCAGGGCGACAAAAACCGTGATTGCCGCCTGATTACCGCTGCAGACGAAGCTTGGATTAGCGACGATTACACCGTAGTCATCGCCGATGACGGCAATGCGGCCGTCTCCGGCTTCCCGAACGTTTCGGGCCAGTGGTACACGCTCAACAACCGCAGTTTCAACGTGGTCACCAAGAGCGGCACCAAGACATACGCATACTATGTGTTCAGTCAGGACGAAATGACGATGATTAGCGACGATGGCATTCCATACCGCCTGTACCGTCGCGCCATGAGCGAAGCGAAGAACAAGGTGACGCTCACGTCGGCCTCCAATCCAAAAACTTTGGCCGAACTGATTGCAGCCGTGGAACCCGAACGCCTCGTGACCGACGAACAACTCATGCACCCCGACACAAGCGTACGCGACCCGCGTATTGCCGCCGAAAGCGGATACACGTGGTTCTTCGACGGCCGTTGCTGCGGCGGTAACCACAAGTACCGTTTCCACTTGGACAAGAGCGGCGATGCTGAATTCGTGGTGATGGATTATGACGACACCCACCATGAGAACATTCTTGCGAAGGGCCGCTGGTTCACCGTGGGCAACATCGGGCTCCACATCGTTTTGAACGGCAAATATTTCAACTACCTCTACACCTCGGGCAAGCGCGACATGGGCTACAGCGAGTACATGCCGGCAGGGCCGATTTTCTGCCACATCTCGTTCCAGAGCTACGAACGCGGGGACTTCCGCATTTTCAACAAGACCGTGTTTGACGACAAAATCAAGCGCCCGCGTGGGTTCAACGGGGAAAACCCTGTTTACGAAGCGGGCGAATACCAGTGGGGCTCGTAATGCGCAAATCCATGTTCGGCGCATCCCGTGCATTCCCGGCAGCCACAGCGCTTGCATTCTCGGCGCTGTTTGCTTTGCTCGCCGCTTGTGACGATTCTTCGTCGTCTACTTCTGCAGGCGAAGAAAATCCGCCAACCTCTTCTGAATCTTCTGTCCAGCCGGAATCCGCGGCCGATCCGGCTGAATCTGCCAATTCAACCGGTTCAGCGGAATCAACTGACTCAAAACCTGCCGATTCAGCCAGTTCTCCGTCTACGGAGTCGAGCTCTTCGGCAGCTACATCGCATGGCCACGCTACATCGCATAGCCACAAAACGACTTCGTCGGCAAACGGGGAACCGGCTTCTTCCGCAGATCAAAAATCAAGCCCGTCAATGTCGTCGCCGGCATCTTCGTCCACACCGGCTCCTTCGTCTGCGGCGCCTACCACAGTAGTTAAACTCGACAAGGATGGCTTTGCGACGGTAGCCGATGTGTACCATAGCCTCGCCCCCACGGAAAAGGCCGTATTCATCATCCGCCATTCCGAACGCGAGGACGCCGTAACCATCGAAACGGAACTCACCGCGAACGGCATCAAGATGGCGCAAGATTTGGGTGCAACGCTCAAGAGCGACGAGGAATTCAGCTACATCACCTCGGGATTTGTGCGCACAAACGAAACCGCGAACAACATTTCGAAAGGGCGCGGGGAAGCTAGCCTTCCGAAACTCATCACGAATTACGACATTACGGGCAACTGGTTCCTGAAAATCACGGCCGATGAACTCGCCCAATACGGAACCAATCTCGGAATGAGGGGTGGCTCCGTGGAACTCATGTCGCACTGGGCGTATGGCGAGCCGTATGCCGATGCACTCTATGAACTGGAGCCGCGCGCACAGGAATTTATGCAAACCGTCATCCTCAAGAACCTATCCAAATGGAAGCGCGTGAGCATCATGGTCTCGCACGACATCTTGGTGATGCCGCTTGCCGTGTTCGGCTCCGAGAAAAAGGTCGCCCTCAAGTATTACGAAGACTATCACTGGATAAACTATATCGCAGGCCTTGCCATTATCGCAGACGAACAGAACAACCTGCGCTACATTCCCGTTAAAGGGGCCGAGTCGGGCGTCATCGACTACCTCGCGATATATATGGAAGAATACAACAAGAAAAAGTAGCCAAAAAAATAGCCCCCTCCCCTAAAAAGGGAGGGGGTGAATCTGATTAAAAAGTAGGGTTGCTACGAAATTTTCTGCAAGAAATCCAGAACCAAGTAAAGAGTCGGAGCTGCAAGGAAGAACGAATCAAAACGGTCGAGCACACCGCCATGACCGACGAAAATCGTGCCGGAATCCTTTGTCCCGCTCCAACGCTTGAGTGCGCTCATTAGCAGGTCGCCCGCTTGGCCGGCGGCTGCAATTAAAAATCCGAGAGCGATGCCCACCGGCAGTGTTATCTGCACATTGAAGCTGGCGAGGGCACCAGGTGCAAAATAGGCGACAAAGGCAATTGTGGTGATTGTCCCAGCAACCGAGCCTTCCCATGTTTTCTTGGGGCTGATGGACGGGGCAAATGCGTGCCTGCCGAACGGCCCTTTACCGGCCGCAAATTTTCCGAAAAAGTAAGCGACAGAATCGCAAATCCACATGGACAGGAGCACAAGCAAGAATGCATAGCAGTGCTCAAAACCTTGGCCAGAACCTAAAAGAAGGATGCTTGCTCCGCCCCACAATCCAAGATACAGCGGAGCTCCAAGGTGCAACACAAGCCAAGGGAAGAGACTGGCGATATCGACCTTCGCAAAGCCAATCGCTATATAAATACCGAGAATGAAAACGGCCGTGGGCCCCATGACTGCGGGGACAGCGGCACAACCGAAAAAGCCCCCTTTGGAGAATACCCACGCCAACATGAACGCCACCGCCGATGCCAGCGAAAGGTAACGCATGTCGGGCCCTTTGTACATCTTCCCGACCATCTTCGCCCATTCCCAAGCGCCGATGCCGCCCAGGAAGCACATCAAGAAAATTCGAGAGATGTCGTTGAACCAAATACAAAAAAGAGCGACGGGAATTGCCACCGCCGCAAATAGGAGGCGAACAGCCAAGTTATTCATCAAGAACCTTCCCAAATCTACGCTGGCGGGTTTTGTAGAACTCGACAGCCTTCAAAAATTCGTCTTGAGTAAAATCAGGCCACAGCGTTTCGGTTACATAAAATTCGCTGTAGGCCGCCTGCCAAAGTAGGTAGTTCGAAAGCCTGAACTCTCCACCCGTGCGGATGACCAAATCCGGGTCGGGAGCGCCTTTCAGGTACAAGTTTTTTGCAAACAAGTTTTCGTCAATGTCTTCGGGGCGGAGCGTCCCTGCTGCAACCTGTTCTGCGATAGATCTTGTTGCATCTACAATTTCTTGCCTGCCACCATAAGAAATGGCGAGGTTCAGTTGCATGCCCGTATTACCTGCGGTCTTGTCTATAGCAGACTGGAGAGATGCACGCGGCTTTTCGGGGAGGCGTTCCATATTGCCGATGACCTTGAGCTTCACGTTCTTTTCCATGAGGTCGGGGATTTCCTTTACCACCATTTCTATAAGGAGGTTCATCAGGTAATCCACTTCCTTGGAAGGGCGGCCCCAGTTCTCGGAACTGAATACATAGAGCGTCATGTGCTCCAGTTTCAAATTCACGCCGACTTCTACCGCGTCGATTGTCGCCTGGGTCCCCTTGCGGTGGCCCAGGAATCGCTCAAGACCGCGGCTGCGGGCCCAACGCCCATTGCCGTCCATGATGATGGCGACATGTCTAAGCTGATTTGCCACAGCAAACCCCGGACTACACCTTGAGGATGTCCGCTTCCTTTTCGGCAAGCAGACGATCGATTTCGGCGATAGCCTTGTCGGTTGCCTTTTGGACTTCGTCCTGTTGCTTCTTGACTTCGTCTTCCGGCAGTTCCTTGTTCTTCTTGAGAGCGTCGTTGGCATCGCGGCGGATGTTGCGGATAGCCACGCGGCCTTCTTCGGCATGCTTGCGGGCGAGCTTTGCAAGTTCCTGACGGCGTTCAGTCGTAAGAATCGGGAGCGACACGCGGATGCAGTTACCATCTTTCATCGGGGTAAGGCCGATGTTTGCGGCGAGAATTGCCTTCTCGATCGGGTCGACCATGGTCTTTTCCCATGGGGAGACGAGCAACATGCGCGGTTCGGGAACAGAAACTTTTGCCACCTGTGAAATCGGGGTGGGCGTGCCGTAGTAGTCGATGCGCACATCGTTGAGGATGGCGGGCGATGCCTGGCCGGCACGGATCTTGGAAAATTCACGTTCGGTGGCCTCGATGGCCTTGTCCATTTTTTCTGTATATTCAGCCATAATTATTAGTTGGTAGACAGTGGTTTAAGGTTAATCTTACATTTGGAAATATAGGTAAAAAATTATCGTGGGGGTACAAAAAATCCAAGAAAGTCCAAAGAATCAATCACAGGAAAAGATGTATATTAAAGCAAAATTTATCCCACGCCATGTCCTCCCGTACCTACGCTGCCATAGACCTTAAATCCTTCTTTGCTTCGGTGGAATGTATCCTTCGGGGGTTGGACCCGCTTACGGCGAAACTCGTGGTGGCTGACGAAAGCCGTACCGAGAAGACGATTTGCCTTGCGGTGACGCCTGCGCTCAAGGCCTACGGAATTCCGGGGCGTGCGCGCCTTTTCGAGGTGAACCAGAAGGTGCGCGAGGTGGAACGCCGTACGGGCGAGAAGGTCGAGTTTTTGATTGCGAAACCGCAGATGGCGAAGTACGTGGAGTATTCCACGAAGGTCTACAATGTTTACCTGAAGTACGTGAGTGCCGAGGATATCCACGCCTATTCCATTGACGAATGTTTCTTGGATTTGACGCGTTACCTCAAGTTGTACAAGAAGCCTGCGCGTGAACTGGTGAAGACGATTATCCAGGACGTGTTCACGACCACGGGAATTACGGCGACGGGCGGAATCGGCACGAACCTTTACCTGTGCAAGATTGCGATGGACGTGATGGCAAAGCATGTGGAAGCCGACGAAGACGGCGTGCGCATCGCGGAACTCGACGAGATGAGCTACCGCAAACAGTTGTGGTCGCATCGCCCGATTACGAGTTTTTGGCAGGTTGGCCGAGGCATTGCGGAGCGATTGGAAAAATGTTATTTGAACGGGGGGCGCGGAATCCGCACGATGGGCGATATCGCCCGTGTGAGCGTCAAGAATCCTGAGGGCCTGTACAAGCTTTTCGGCGTGAATGCGGAACTGTTGATTGACCATGCGTGGGGTTACGAGCCTTGCACCATTGCCGACATCAAGAAGGCGAAACCGCGTAGCCAAAGCACGGGCGAGGGCCAGGTGCTGCAAGACCCGTACAGCTTCGAGAAGGCGCGTCTCGTGGTGCGCGAAATGGTCGATACGGTGTCGATGACGCTGGTATCGCACGACCTGGTGACGAATGCCATGGTGTTGACCGTCGGTTACGACCGCGAGAATGTAGACAAGGGAATTTACCATGGCGAGACGGTGCAGGATTTTTACGGGCGGACAATCCCGAAGCCTGCGCATGGGACGGCAAATATCGGCTACTATACGAGTTCGCAGACTGTGATGGCAGAAGCGGTGATGAAGCTTTTCGACCGCATCGTGGACCCGAAATTGACAGTGCGCCGCTTGAACCTTGTGGCAGCGGACATCGTGGATGCAAGTTACGAGCAGTACGACCTGTTTACCGATGTGCAGAAACAGCAACGCGAAAAGAAGCGCCTGAAGGCAGAACTCCTTATCAAGAAGCGTTTTGGCAAGAACGCCATCGTGAAGGGCATGGATTTGCAGGAAGGAGCCACGACCATCGAGAGGAATGGACAAATCGGAGGGCATCGTGCTTGAAAGAGTGTTTAGTGGTTGGTGGTTAGTGGTTAGGAAAAATATTTCTTCCATAGATTTGTATAATTCCTAATCATCAACCACTGTTTACTAACCACTGTTTACTAACCACTGTTTACCAACCACTGTTTACCAACCACTGTTTACCAACCACTTCTCTATGCCTCAGGACGTTTATAAAGACATCATCAATTTGCCGTACCCGCGGGATGATTGGAACTTCCTCATGAAGCATCCGCGCATGAGCATGGAAGACCGTGCGAAGATTTTCCACCCGTTTGCGGCGCTTCGTGGGCATGCAGAAGCGCTCGATGCGACGGCTGAACGCAAGCAGAATGCCGTTGAGAACGAATTTACCTTGGACGAGAATTACTAAATTGATTTTGTCAAACCTTAACCCGAGGTGACTATGAGTATTGATGAAGAACGTTTCCGCGAACTCCAGCTCAAGGACCAGGAACACGATGCGCGCCTGGACAAGCAGAAGGCAAGGGACGATGAACAGGAATTCAAGCTCAGAGTCCAGGTGGCGAAGGATGCCGAGCACGATTTTCGACTGAATTCCGTAGATGTAAAGAATGTGGAACAGGACACGGAGCTGCGTCGCCAGCGCGTGAAGGACAACGAACATGATTCCCGCCTGGACCGTTTGGAAAAACTCTGCGCCGATTTGGCGGCACGCGTTGCGGCTCTGGAATCGCAGGTGAACAAGTAGAACATTCAATTCTGGTTAATTGGAGTTATAAAATGGGTATTCTCAAAAGTTTTTGCAAGGCCTTGCCCTTGGCCGTGCTGGTTGGTTCTGTATCGTTTGCTTTCGCCGAAGACGAATGTAAGGATGCAAGTTTTGGCAAGATGGTACGAACGAACAACAAGTACATCGTGTGCGATCCGGAATTGAATGCTTGGCGTGATGCGTCAATGACGGAAGCCTCCATCCAGAAATCATGTACGAAAAAGAATCTGAATGAAAAGGTCTCTCTCAAGAATATTTCTCTGGTGTGTTCGGATGACGGCTGGGAAGGTACTTTCGTGGATAGCCGCGACAACCGCAAGTACGCAGTCACGGTTATTGACCAACAGATTTGGATGAAGGAAAACTTGGATTACGAGAAGATGTTCGGCATCAACTGCAAACAGTGCGATGGCTACCACATTTACGACTTTGGCGATGCCCAGAAGGTTTGCCCGAAGGGTTGGCGCCTCCCGAGCATTGATGAATGGGATTTTATCTCGAAGAACGGCGGAATCATGAACGTTGCAACCACTGGTGCGTTCTGGAGCTCTACGAAAGTCAAGGAATCTACCGCTATCAAGCAAGGCTATGCCGCCGACATCCGCTGGAAATGGGTGGATGGCGAGGTCGACAAGGTGCAGAAGTTCTTCGTGCTGCAGCAACCGCTCCCGCGTAAAAACGGTTACCCTGTGCGTTGCATGACGGACAAGTAATCCTATGAAAAATCTTCTTGTGCTTTTTATGGCGCTTTGTGTTGCATCGCCTGTGTTTGCGGCAAAGGGCAAGCATGCCGCGAAGGCCCGCCCTGCGGAATTCAAGGATCCTCGCGATAAGCAGAGTTACCGCCTTGTAAAGATTGATGGCCGGGAATGGTTTGGCGATAACCTGAATTTCAAGGCCGAAAACAGCTACTGCTACGACGACAGCGATGACAACTGCATGGCCTATGGCCGGCTTTATACATGGGATGCTGCGAAAAAGGCTTGCCCGGCTGGATTCCGCTTGCCGAACCAGGAAGATTTCGAGAGTTTGTGGACTGCTGCCGGTGCCGATTTCAATGCTGCCTACCTTTTAAAGACAACGTACGGCTGGAAGGGCGAAACGAATGGAAACGATACGCTCAAGTTCAGCGCCATGCCTGCTGGCAACCGCTTTGACGACGAAACCTATGGCAATATGAGCAAGTTCGCCTTTTTCTGGAGTGATTACGCAGAAGATGGCTCCGGCGATGCTCGCGTATGGTTCATGACCAACAAATCCATGGGCTTCAGCTATTCTTCCAAGCCCAAGATTTTCGGATTTTCGGTGCGTTGCGTCCGTTAGGAGTTACTTCTTGTAAGACCAGTCTCCCGTCTTGGTGTGGAAAACGATTTTTTCGTTTCTCATGAAGGCGGTCGCGGAACGCTGGGTTTCCATATTTGTCGGTTTATTCTTCAGCTTGAGAACCTTATTCACCTTGACACAGAGCTCTTCGGTGGAAATTTTCTTGCCATAGGTGTAGAGAATCCTTTGTGCGATATCTCCCTTCGATTTGAGTTTGCCGATGGGGACCGTGAAACAATTACCAACCTTTTCGATATAACTCAGGTTGCTCAGGAGGTGAATCAGTTTTTCGTCGTCCAGTTTTTTGAGCCCGCGCTTGGCCAGCCCCTTTGATATTGTCGCAATGTCGACAGGGATGACTTCGTTTTGCAAAATTTCGTAGGAGCAATCGGCGATGGCTTTGATAAGGTGGGCCGTTGCGCTACTATTGGTGACGAAGATGTCGAAGCCTTTGGGCTGCCCGTAGCGTTTCAGGTCGCGGACCTTGTAACCGGAAGCGCGGCAGAGTAGGCGCGAGACGAATCGTTCCTCGTCGGTAATTTCCTTGATGTTGAGGCTGAATTGGCGCAGGACATCGTTTGCGGCGAGGAACGTGTGCTTTTTGATAAGCTCACGTGCATTGTTCAACTGCACTATGGCTTGCCCATCGATTCTCGGCATGTCCGGAATATTTTTGCCAGTCAAATAAGCGGCGATTTTTTGCGTGTAGCGAATCTTGTGGAGGTCTTCGCCAGGTACGATGGCCTTGAGACCATTAACATACATCGACAATACATTCTGTTTGCGTTCGGTTTCGTGGTTCTTGTAATACTTCTTGGTATCCTTTATCCAAGAACGGAGTTCAGAAATGGCGACATGTTTGCTTCGCAGGGTTTCTTGAAGTTCCTTCATTTTCTTTTGAAGAACCTTCATGTTGTTGATGTGCAACTTTGCGAAAGCGATGCTCAATGCGGCATTGCAAGGGAACAGGAATTTTGTTTTTTTGCGGTCAACAAGTTCGTCGACATCCTTCTTGATGATGGCAAACTGGCTCTGGATGGAGGCCAAGTGCTTTGCCTTGAGGGATTCGGGGATGTCTTTGATTCCGAGAACCTTCATGTACTTGATGAGTTCATCGATGCGCTTGTTGCCGAAATATTCCGCCTTGGTGAGTTCCTTGTAGTTCTTCTGCAAATCTTCGACGGAATAGATGTTGGCCTTGATAAAGGCCCTGGTCAGCAACTTGGAAGGTGGTGGCGAAAAAGAAAATTTCTTTTTTGTCTGTACATTGTCATTACGATGTGTAGACGAACCCTCGGGCAACTTGATCCCCTCTCGTTGCATGTAATCTAATAGCGCGGCTACAAAAATTCCGCCAAAACCTAGACCATTTATTAACCGATTATAGTTCTTTTGTAAATCCTCGACGGTCTTTATGTTGGCCTTTTTGAATTTGTTAACCAGTTTCGTTGGTATGTTTTGCAATTCCATAAAAGTTCCATTAATTTGCACCCCAAAAACAATATAGCAAACTACACTTTCCCGAAACGTACAGTGCAAAGAAAGTTTTACAAAGTATTCCCAAGAATGGCGTTTTTGGCAAAAAAAGGTAATTTTCGTCACGATAAAAAATTATATACAAATTATTTTTTCCGTATAGAATTGTTGCGTTTGTTCTAAATTTGGTCCGAAGGGCAGTAAATGGGCTACTTCTGTTTTAGAATAACATTGTCTTTTTTGGCAAAATCAAACGATTTATTTAAAGTGAAACCCTAAAAATCGCCGTGATTTCGGCCGATTTATGCGGCAAACGGCTTTTTCGGGAAGAATTTTAGAGGATGCCGGTGTGAAGTTATGTATTTTTGAATTATGTCGCAGCCGATACGGAATATTGCCATTTTGGCCCACGTGGATGCCGGGAAGACGACTCTTTCCGAGCGAATCCTGTTTGCGGCGGGGGAGGTGCGCCGACCCGGCCGCGTCGAGGACGGCCTAGCGACGATGGACTACATGCCCGAGGAAAAGGAGCGAGGCATCACCATCGAGAGCGGCGTGGCGCATTTTGAATGGAAGGATTCCTGGTTTAACTTTATCGATACGCCGGGACATGTGGACTTTGGAGCCGAGGTCGACATGGCTCTCTCGGCTGTGGAGGGCGCCGTCCTGGTGGTGAGCGCCGCGAGCGGTGTGGAAACTCAGACGATTGCTGCATTCAAAAAGTTGCGCGAGGCGGGGGTGCGGACAATCCTGTTTGTGAACAAACTTGATAATCCCGACTATTCGCTTGATGACACTCTGATTAATATTGAAGAAATCCTGGGTGTACGCCCGGTGCTGATGACGCTCCCGCAATACGAGAACGGCCGCATGACGGGCGTTCTCGATGTGCTCAGCCAGAGCCGCCTCACGCATTCCGACATCGGGGAGGAAGTCGTTGATGACGGCTGGAACGTGGAAGACGGCTGGGATGGATCCCGCGAACTCAAGCAGCACTACGCCGAGGCGGTGGAATTTGCGAGCAATTTTGACGACGAGATTTTGAAGCTTGCCATGGATGGCAAGCGGGTTCCGCCCAAGATGCTCCTGCGGGGCCTCAAGGCGCTGGCCAACAGCGATGATTACGCGCTTTGCTATGCAGGCTCTGCGATGGAAGGCTTTGGCGTTCGCAGCCTCGTGACAGCGCTGACGTTCTTTTTGCCCGATGTCCCCGAATTTAACGAAGGCGAACTCGGCCAGGTTATCCGTTTGCGGCATTTCAAGGGTGTTGGCGAAATTTCCCTTTTCCGCAGCCATACCGACATGGAACGCAAGGCATGGCCTGCGGGTTTTGAGTTTTCGCGTCTCAAGGCGAACTTGTTGCAACCTGTCGATGAGATCCGCGCAGGCGATATTTACGCCATGCGCACCCCGTTCGAAACGGAGCTGGGACAAATCCTCAAAGTGACGCCCGAAGGGCGGAGCGACCTCATACCTCAAAGCGACCAAGGGGAGCGACCTCATGCCTCAATCCGTGACAAATACCAGCCTCTGTTGCAGACGCGCGTGGAATGCCTCGGTTCCGAAGACTACCATCATGTGGAAAAAAGTCTGAATACGCTCAGCCGCATGGACCCGAGTTTCCGCGTGCAAAAAGACGATGGCGGTTTTTGGTACTTGCATACCGTGGGCGAGGTGCAGCTGGACGTGTTGCTTGCCCGCCTCAAACGTGAATTTGGTTGCGAAGTGCGAGCCGGTAGCCCCGAAGTCCGTTGGCAAGAACGTTTGTGCCGTGATGTCGGCCCTGTCGAGAATACTTTCCAACTCGGCCCGCACAAGATTTCGATTAAACTTTCTGCAACTCCGCTTGACAGCGACGCACATGATATCCGTCTTTCTGCCGAATTTTTGGAGACCGCACCCCGCGAGATTTTGGCGGGTGTTCGTTCGGCTCTCCTGGAATCGACTGAAGTGGGAATCCTTGGCAAGGGAGCCCTTGTCGGTGTTTGCTTCGAAGTCCATGAATTTACATGGACCGAAGGGGCGCTCCCGCCCATGATCAAGAAGGCGTGCGCCGATGCCGTGACCAAGCTGATTAAGCCGGCCGATGTGCAATTGTACGAACCCATCATGGAACTTTCTCTGGAATGCCCAGTGAATTTCGCAGGGCTTGTGACTGGCGACATCCAGGCCCGTGACGGCAAGGTGAAGGAAATTGGCGGTGACGGCAAGACGCACTTTTTGAAAGCCGACATCCCGCTCCGCAAAATATTCGGTTATGCGACAGGCGTCCGCAGCATCAGCAAAGGCACTGCGCTTTACAGCATGAAATTGCTTGGATATCGCCCAGCAACTGTGTAACGCAAACATTTTGAGAAAATGAAGAAGGAAAAAATCATCGGTTTGCTTTTTGCCTTCGCTGCAATTCTTACAGCGTCTTTCCTGGTGATGGACTGGCTCGTTTTTTACCGCTGTGGTGCGGTTGAACAGTGTCTTATGGATGGGCACGGTTATCAGGACGTTGCGAAGTTTGCCACCACAGCCGTCATGACAATTATCGTTTTGCTTATCGGTCGTAGTGGATTTTGTACAAGGGATAGACGCCTTTTGCAGGCGGGCTTTTTGTTGTCTTTGTGTGCGGATTTTTGCTTTAAAATTTTGCATGACAATTTGACTGGTGTTTGTTTGTTTATGGTTGTACAGACATTGTATATCATTCGTCATACACGCAAGAGTGATGTGGATAAACATTTTCCCAAGATTCTGTACATTCCGCTCGGTACGATGCTCCTCATGGCGTTGCTTTACTGGGTTGGTGTTTTCGAGAAGCTGATGCCTCCGATTATGATATCTTATAGCATATTTATCGCATGTTCCGCCCTTGTAGCGTGGCTAACTCCTAGAATCGGTTATTACCCTGCGACGAATGCGAAGTGTATCAAGTGGGGAATGGTCCTGTTTGCTTGCTGCGATATATGTGTGGGGTTGTCGGGCTTGGTCTCGGTAGACCACAGCGTTCAAGAAATTGTCGCTACCGTGACGCATAACTTCGTTTGGATCTTCTATGTCCCGGCGCTTGCCCTGCTTGCCCTTAGCGGATATAAGCAAAAAGCGTAACTTTGATGCGAATATTATTTCCGTTTTATCTCGGCTAAGACCATTCCTGCGATAATCGCAACCGCCCCGGCGATGGCGATAGGCGTGATGCGTTCACCGAGTGCGATGACTGCGGTAATCATCGTTACCATGGGGAGGGCGTAGCCATAGTTGCTGGCGAGCACTGTGCCGAGTTGCTTTAGCACCTTGTTCCAGATGAGGTAACCGAACAGCGACGAGAATACCGTAAGGCACAAAAAGTTGAGTGTAACGACGGGTTCCGTAAAATTCTGCCACGGGATATTAAGGGCTTTGTGGCTACAAGTTCCTGCCTCTATGAATAACGCAGGAATCGAAGTGAGGGTCCCATAAAAGAACATCCTACGCGTGATAAAGAGCGTGTTGTACTTGCCGTTCAGTTGCTTGACGATTAACGAATAGGCGGCCCACATGAGCCCGGCGCAACAGGCGAGTAGGTCGCCTGCGGGCGAAAGCTTCAGGATGAACTTGCCATTCAGTACTACGAGTACCATCCCGACAAACGTAATTAGGCACCCGAAAATCTGGCGCTTGTTGAGCCGTTCGCTTTTGTAGATGAGCCCACCGAGAATCATGATGAGCAGCGGGTTCGTGCAGACGATGAGGGCGACGTTGCTTGATGGCGAAAGCGATAGTGCTGTGTTCTCTGTCCAAAAGTAGAGCGTGCATCCGGTGATGCCGCAGATGAACATAATGAGTTCGTGCTTCCAGTTTTCGCAACGGAACTTGCTGTGCGATGCCGCGAGGAGAATCAGGTAGGTGACCGCAAAACGCAACGTGAAAATCTGCACGGCGCTAAATCCGTGGTTCAGCAGTACCTTCGTGCTCACGAAACTCGTGCCCCAGAATGCAATCGTTATGATGGCGAGTAGGTGCCAGAGAGCTATGTTGTTTCGTGTGGGTGTCATCGGGGGCAAAGATAGTTTTTTTACCTATATTTAGCCTATAAATATAAGGGCTCCTATGAAGAAAATTCGCTTTATCCTTTTGATTTTGACTTTGTCCTTGTCGTGTCTCAACGTCGCCTGCCTTTTTGATGATGAATCCTCATCGGCAGGACCTGTCCCTAACTTCCGCGTTTACGAGGGCTCGATGGTCGACGAACGTGATGGACAGGTCTATAAAACAGTAACCGTCGTGGACAGATACAACGACTCCGTTACATGGATGGCCCAGAATCTTAATTTTGAACCTGAGATTGGCAAGAGTTTCTGTTATGAATGCGAAAAATACGGTCGCCTTTATACTTGGGCCGCGGCGGTTGATTCTGCCGCTGAATTCAGCGACGAAGCCAAGGGATTTGGTTACCAGGGCTTCTTGACTTCGGGATATACGGAATTGAAGGGGGATGTTCGGGGAGTTTGTCCTGACGGATGGCGTTTGATCAATTATTACGATTTTGACTGGCTGTCCCGTTACGCGCCAAGTGGAGAAACAAATTACGCGAATCGAATGATGAAGTCCGCAACGGATTGGAATGGTACCGATGAATTTGGTTTAAATATTCTTCCTGCAGGCTACCTATATGAAGATAACATATATGAGCACCCTCTTGCCGACCCCACACATGTTGTTGAATGGCGCGACGGTGGCAAGGCGGCTTATATTTGGACTTCGAATGATCATGGGAATGCGTATGGAGCGTTTGCGGAATACTTTGCTCCGGAGGACTATGTTTCTGATTATCGCGATGTCAAGACTACGGATGTGATAAACAAATACTATGGGCTTTCCGTTCGCTGTGTAAAGAGATAACGCAAAACTTATGCAGATATTTGCATAAATGCATTGACAAGCAATAGGGTTTTTCTATATTTGCCTATCAAAATGGTGTGGACTCTCGTCTAACATACCTCACTATTTATATTTGGATTTGAAATTAAACAAGAGGCAAATATGTCCAAGATCGAAACTCTTTGCATCCAGGGCGGTTGGCAGCCGAAGAACGGCGAACCGCGCGTTCTTCCCATCTACCAGAGCACCACTTTCAAGTACGAAACCACCAACGACATGGCGGACCTGTTCGACTTGAAGGCCAGCGGCTACTTCTACACGCGTCTGCAGAACCCGACCAACGACGCTGTCGCCAACAAGATTGCCGCGCTCGAAGGTGGTGTGGCTGCGATGCTCACGAGTTCCGGTCAGGCAGCCAACTTCTACGCCGTCTTCAACATCTGCGAAGCGGGTGACCACTTCATTAGTACGAGCGCTATTTACGGCGGCACGAGCAACCTCTTCTCCGTCACGATGAAGAAGCTCGGCATCGAATGCACGTTCGTGGACCAGGACGCCAGCGATGAAGAAATCGAGAAGGCTTTCCGCCCGAACACTAAGTGCCTCTTCGGCGAAACGGTCGCCAACCCGGCCGGCAAGGTCTTGGACCTCAAGCGCTTTGCTGACATCGCCCACAAGCACGGCGTTCCGATGATTGTGGATAACACGTTCCCGACCCCGATTCTCTGCCGCCCGATTGAATTCGGCGTTGACATCGTGACGCACTCCACGACCAAGTACATGGACGGCCACGCGATGGCTGTGGGTGGCTGCATTGTGGATAGCGGCAACTTCGACTGGGAAGCAAATCACGACCGTTTCAAGGGCCTCACCGAACCGGATCCGAGCTACCACGGCCTCGCCTACACGAAGGCTTTCGGCAAGGGTGCCTACATCACGAAGGCGACTGCCCAGCTCATGCGCGACTTCGGTTCCATCCAGTCTCCGCAGAATGCGTTCCTCCTGAACGTCGGTCTCGAAACGCTTCACCTTCGCATGCCGCGCCACTGCGAAAACGCTCTCGCTTGCGCCAAGTTCCTCAAGAACCATCCGAAGGTGGCCTGGGTCAACTACGCTGGCCTCGAAGGCGACAAGTACTATGAACTCGCCCAGAAGCAGTTCAAGGGCGGCCTCCCGTGCGGCGTTCTCACGTTCGGTATCAAGGGCGGCCGTGAAAAGTCCATCCAGTTCATGGACAGCCTCAAGATGATCTGCATCGTGACCCACGTGGCCGACGCCCGCAGCTGCGTGCTGCACCCGGCAAGCCACACGCACCGCCAGCTCAGCGACGAACAGCTCATCGAAGCCGGTGTCGCTCCGGACCTGATCCGCTTCAGCGTGGGTATCGAGAACGTCGAAGACATCATCGCCGACCTCACGCAGGCCCTCGACAAGGTGTAATCGCGTTATTTCGTAGCTTTTAAAATCATCCCGTGGCAGAAATGCTGCGGGATTTTTTGTTAGGCGCGATGCCCGTTAATCACTTGAAAATAATATTCCGCTTGTTGTCGAAGATGGAGTTGTATTGCAACATCCTGTATTCCTGCAGCATCTTCTTTTCTTTACCGTCGGCATAGTTGTAGTTCAGGAACTTGTGATGCGTTGTGGAATAGAATCCCCAGGAATTCATGGCGGGGATTTGCTCCTGCATATCGCTCAGGAAGCGGTTGTAGGCCGGGAACTCGATGCCTGCGACCTTGTACACATAGTTGCTCAGGTAGTTGAGGCTTGTCAGGGGGACGTCTATGGATTTTGATTCGTAGTTTGTCCACACGAAGAAGGGAACTTTGTACAACTTCTGGCGTTCCTTCAGGGACGTAAATTCCTTGCCATAGACTTCTTTGTAGAATTCTTTATTCAGCCCTGGAAAGTGATCCCCGTAGAACACGATGACGACTTTTTCTTTGACTTGTTCAAAATAGTGTAGCAGGTATTTCAGGGCCTTGTCGGATTCGCGGATAAGGCCCGTGTAGAGTTCTGCATCGGGATATCCTGGGTAACGCTTCAGCGGGACTTGGAGTTTCTGGCTTTCGTCGTCGGGATTGTACCCGCTGTGGTTCTGCATGGTAACGCCGTAAAGGAACAGCGGCTTTTTCTTGTGTTCGAACTTGCCGATGATGTATTCGAACATCTCCCGGTCGCTCACGTAGTCGCGGAGCTTTTTCTTTTGCGGGTAGTCTTCGAGGAAGGTCGTGGTCTCGAAACCGAGAAGCGGCCAGATTGTTTCCCTGGACCAGCCCTGCCTATGGAAGGGGTGCGTGGCGATGGTTTCGTAGCCGAGCCCTTTGAGGTGTGCTGCCATGGAGTAGGCGGGCGCCTTGATGTACATCTGGTAGACGGAAATGCCGTGGTTGAAGAACGCCATGGAATTGCCTGTCAGGAATTCGTATTCGGAGTTGGCCGTGCCACCGCCATAGACGGACGAAAGCGCGAGCCCTTTGACGGTGTTCTTGTGGAGCGTCTTGTAGAAAAGCGTGTCGCCGAATTCCGGGTTCAATGTGCTGATGTCGGCATAGGCCTCGTCCATGATGACGATGATGGAGGGGAGTTCCGCGGTGGAATCGGCGTGTGCGGAGTCAGTCACGACGGAACTGGAATCTTGTGTGATGTAGCGTTCGGCGATTTTTTCCGTAATCTCGTAGGAGTATCCTTCCGGTGCCTGCTTGAGGGTAGTGACAATCTGCGCGAAGAAGTTGACCAGGAACCCGTTGTGGGTCGAGCCCATCTTTTCCCAGCTCATCACGTAGACGGAGGGGAGCCTCGCGATGGAAATGCCTGCCGCCGCCACACACAAGATGGCAGAAACAATGCGTACAAGCTTTCGCTTGTTGAATTGTGCGGGCTTGAGGCAGAAGCCCATGTGCAAAATAAGCAGGTACGAGAACAGCCCGCAGGTGGGGTTGAACGACCAGCCGAAATTGTAGTTGTTGGCGACTTCTTTGGCAACCCCTATGGCCAGGAAGTCCATGGGCGTGAGCTCGTTCCCGCGGAAGCTGAATATGTAGTAGTTCGCGAGGGAAAGGAGTAAAAACGGGATGACGCCTACGGCAAACGAAAGCCTCGGTTTCAGCGTGATGGCAAGCAGGAGCAGCGGGAAAGTCGCGAGCATCAGGAGTTCTGCGACAAAATTCCTCCAGTGCGCGATGATGACGAGCCCGATATGTGTATCGGCGAAACTTTGCGAGACTTGGGTACAAAGGAAACAGGCAAGAAAAAACCAAATAAAAGTAAAAATGGTATTTTTTTGCGGTGTCGTATCAATTTCTTTGTGGCCGATGAAGGCGAAGGCGATGCCGAAGGGGATGGCTGCCTCGATATAGCCCATCGCTGTGAAGGTGCTGAACGCGACGATGCCTAGAACAATGCCTATGAATCGGCGAGAAGGAGTTCGGATTTTCACGAAATGTAAATATAGAAATATGAGGCTCGGGGCACGAGGCTCGAGCAGTGAGTAATGAGTCATGAGCGATGAGCCGTGAGCAATAACAACTTTTTCTCTCGTCTAATCCTAACCACTGCCTACTTCCTACTGTCTACTGTCTACTTCCTACTCCCTCATCCAGTAACACTTTCTCCCTCTTCCGGTGTTTAACTCCAAAAAGGATTGCAAAAATGAACATTTTAGTATTGAATGCGAGTCCGCGCAGGCGCGGGATGACTTCACAGGCGTCGGAGTGCTTTGTTGAGGGCGTAAGGTCTGCAAGCACCGATGATTTTTCTAGCGAATCGGTCCATGTGGATGTTCTGAACGTGAACGACCTGAATTTTTCCCCTTGCAAGGCGTGCCTTTACTGCCGCAAGCATGGCAATTGCTGCCAACCGGTAGATGATGCCCACAAAGTTGCAGAGCTGGTTCGTGCCTGCGACGTGCTAGTGGTGGCGGCTCCGGTCTATTGGGGCAACATCCCTGGGGTGCTGAAGACGCTTTTCGACCGCTTGGTGTATGTGCTGATGGGCGAGACCAAGGTGGGGATCCCGATTCCTAAACACAAGGGCAAGCAGGCCTATGTGATTACGAGCTGCACGACCCCGTTCCCGTTCGACGTGCTATGCGGGCAGACAACCGGTGTTTTTCGCGCCCTCAAGGAGGTTTTAGGGACATCCGGGTTCAAAATTTGCGGAAAAATTGCAATTCCTGGGACGCGAAAGCTTCAGGAGCTCCCCGAACGGGTAGGCAAGAAAGCCTATAATATGGGTGTGCGCTGTGTTTAAGACCCGATGCCATTCTCCTAACCACTAACCACCAACCACTAATCACTATTTTCTAAATTTGAGGTAACACTTTTGACCTCCATTGGTGTTACACAGGCATGGAAAGGACAAATCCCGCAGACCGCATGGCATTATCGAAACTCTACGAGGCATACGCCCCGATGGTTTTCCGCCGCTCCATGATGCTCTTGAAGGACGAATCCGAAGCCGAAGACATGGTGCAGAACGTGTTTTTGCGCGTGTTTGAACGCTGGGACAGCCTGGATGTATCGCAGCCGTCGAGTCTTTTGTGGAATACGGCGACGAGGCTCTGCCTCAACCGTATCCGCGACAAGAAACGCCGTGGGCTCGATTGCAATACGAGTGAACTGCTTCTCTCTATTGCTTGTGCCGACGATGAACAGGACTCTTTCGAAGCGAAAAACCTTCTCGCAAAAATTTTTTCGCGGGAACAGGAATCGACAAGGACTATTGCGGTGTTACACTATGTAGATGGCATGACGCTCGAGGAAACTGCCCGCGAGGTAGGACTTTCGGTGAGTGGCGTGCGCAAGCGCTTGCGTGGTTTGCAAGCCAAGGTAAAAAATCTGGAGGTAAAGTGATGATCCCCGATTGGAAACTGGAACGATACTTGACGGGCGACCTGCCCGAAAGCGAGATGCGCGAGATTCGCGAACTCGAGCAAAAGGACGAGATTTTCGCCCAGCGCGTGAAACTCATGCGCGAAGATAATGCGGCGATTCTCCGCAAGATGCCTTTTGAAAGGCTTTCCGAAAAACTGGATGCGATGCCGGAACGTTCGAATTCTGCAGGCAATATGGTGCCTGTGAATTTCAGGCTCGTGAAGTTCGCTGCCGCTGCGGCCTTTGTGCTTGCGGTGGTTTCTGTTGCGCTGTTCAGCCAGCGCGAGATTGCCAGCCAAGGTGTTGGCGGGCAGCTCGCAAGCGATGGCTCTGCGGAATCTGCAATGGAAGTCGCGATGGTCGATGAGGATAACGGTACGCGCATCAAGGGCATGGATGCCCGCATGGAAGTTTGGAAAAAGACGGGGGACAGTGCCGTGCAGATGCAGAATCTGGACGCTGCCAGCGAAGGCGACGAAATCCAGTTGCGCTATTCTGTGCCCGAAAAATGCTACGGGCTCCTCTTTAGCATGGACGGCAACGGCACTATCACGATGCATATGGGCGACAATAATCGCGCCATCGTACTTGAACCTGGCAAGATGACGACTCTCCCGTTCGCATACAAACTGGACAATGCTCCGAAATTCGAAAAGTTCTTCTTGCTAACGTCAAAGGCGGGTTTTGCTGTCGATGTCGACAATATTGATGCCGTGTTCAAGAACAAGGAAATAAGCAACGTATCTATCACGTTGCACAAGGTGGCGAAGTAGGAGGATGTATGAAGAATTTGCTGAAGAAAATAGCGCTTTGTGATTTTTATACGCAGTCGATTGTCATTTGTTTTGTGTGCCTTGCGGCGTTGCTCGTCCTTGCTGGCAAGGCGAATGCCTCCGAAGGGCAAGGGCCGATTGCGATTGACCGCTACGTTTTTGCGGTGAGTGCGAATAACGGTGGCAAGGATCGCCCGAAGTTGCGTTATGCTGAATCCGATGCGCGTTCCTTTGCAAATGTGCTTTCCCAGATGGGTGGTGTATCGAAGCAGAACATCATGATGGTCAAGGAACCGAAAGTCGCCGATTTGCAGCGCGAGCTCAATGCCTTGGACGAGAAAATCCAGGCTGCGCGAGCCAAGAAGAAAACGGCGGGTGCCGGTAGTTCTCGCGAAGAGGTGCTGGTGTACTACAGCGGCCATGCCGATGAAAAGGGACTGCGTCTCGGTAACGAACTGTACGGTTGGCAGGAATTCCGCAAGCGCATTGATGCCTTGCATGCCGACGTGAAGATTGCCGTTATCGATGCATGCGGTTCCGGTGCGATTACCCGCCTCAAGGGCGGTGTGGCAGTGCCTGCGTTCATGGTGGACCAGAGCAGCGACATGAAGGGTTACGCCTTTATCACGAGCAGTACGCAAGACGAATCGAGCCAGGAAAGCGATAAGCTGAGGGGATCCTTCTTTACGCATTCCCTGGTGAGCGGTATGCGCGGCGCCGGCGACCTGAGCGGCGATGGCAAGGTGACCTTGTCCGAGGCCTACCAGTTCGCTTTCAACGAGACTTTGCAAAAGACCGAGACGACATTGGGCGGTGCCCAGCATCCGAGCCGCGACATGAACCTTGCCGGTACGGGCGATGTGGTGATGACGGATCTGCGCAGTACAAGCGCTGGGCTGGAACTGGACGAAGACGTAGATGGCCGCCTGTTTATCCGTGACGAGAAAGGTGAGTTGGTCGCCGAACTTTACAAAAAGGGCGGACGTGCCATGAGCCTCGGCTTCCCGGCCGGTAAGTACAACATTCGCCTGGAACGCCCTGCCGAATACAAGGAAGCGAGCGTTACTCTCCAGGACAACTACCGTGCCCGTCTTTCGCAGAAGCAGTTTGCACAGGTTTCTACCGAAAAGACGACGCTCCGCGGCGAAATCGGGAAGGCGAACCGTACCGATTCTGTGCAACATTCCCTGGACTCTTTGGATCATAACGGAAAATATCGTGTGACGTTCAATCTTGTGGATACCGACAAGGAACCCCGCAAGGGCATGCAGTATGGCCTTTTCGCTACCATGACTCACGACTACATGCTGGGTTCGCAGGTAAGCTTGTTTGCAAATGCGGCGAAAAAGGAAATTCACGGCATGCAGCTGACGTTCGGCTTGAACATGGCCCGCGACAGGATTGAAGGTGCCCAGGCATCTACGGTTTTCAATTACGCTGGCGAGTTCGATGGATTGCAGGTCAGTTTCGTGAACGTCGTACGTAACCCCTCCCACGGTATGCAGCTGGGATACGTAAACTTCGGTGCCGACACGGTGAGCTTTATGCAGGCGGGTTTTGCCAACTACATGAGGCACGGACGGTTCGGTTTTGGTTTTCTCAATGTGGGCGTAACTTCGTCGGGCCTGCAGGCAGGCTTCGCTAACGTGGCCAGGGACTCTTCGAATGTCCAGGTCGGCTTTGCCAACTACATGGGGCACGGACGGTTCGGTTTTGGTTTTCTCAATGTGGGTGTAACTTCGTCGGGCCTGCAGGCAGGCTTTGCTAACGTGGCCAGGGACTCTTCGAATGTCCAGGTCGGCTTTGCAAACGTGAACGGCGGTACTGGTGGGGTGCAGATCGGCTACGCGAACTACGAGAGGCATGCGACTAATCGCCAGATAGGTTTTGTGAACGTCTGTGCAAAATGCGAGAAGACGCCGATCGGTTTCTTGAGCATTGTCGGCAATGGCGTGTGGTCCGCAACGACTTCCATGAACGAAATGGGCGCACTCGATCTCGCACTTCGATTCGGAACGGCCTATTTCTTCACCTCGTTTGAAGGCGGGCGCCTTATCGAAAAAGGTACGGAATTCGAACACTTCAGCGATGTGTATGAAAATGGTGTCGGTTTCGGTACGCAGTTCGGCAAGTACGGAAGCCACGCTGAACTGGAATACATGTTCCTGAATATATGCAAGGGCAGGATGTTTGACGACGATGTCGGCTATCACCACCGTCTGCGCCTGGGCTATACGAGCCAGCTTGTTCCGCTTGTCGGCCTTTCTATCGGGGGAACGCTCAACATGGCTACTATTGGCTACGGTGACGGCATTTACCTGAAGCCCCTGAGCGAATACCACGACGACTTCGGCTCCGAAAAGCACAAGGCTCGCTGGTGGCCTGGCTTCTACGCCGGTTTGACCGTCGGAAGGTTTTAAGTACTCCACAATCTCAAAGACCGCAAAACTGCGGTCTTTTTTTTTTGCAAATAAGTAACACATTCATCTTTATCAGGTGTTACAAGGGCAAATAGGGTTTCCTATTTGCTATTTTTTACTAAAATACGAGAATTTTGTTGAAAATCTATACTGGCATTATCGTTTTGTTGGCGGCTCTTGCCGCCATGGCACAGGAGCCGAGCGCGTCCGATGCCGTTGTTGGAGATTCTGCGAAGGTTCAGGGAATTGTTTTTAACGGCGTGGTGCAGGATTCTTCCTTTGCTGCGGGTGAAAAACTGAATGTGGAAATCCTTGAATCGGGCGAGGCTTTGCAGACGACAGTCGGCACGCCTTTCAGCGTCGTGCTTCCCGAAGATACTCTCTGGAACATTTGCGTTACCAATTCCGATACGGCGGGTGCCGAGAAGGAAAAATGCTACGAACTTGTGTATACGGGCTCCGAAGGCAGTTTCTCGCAGGCATTGGGAGAGGCTTTTGTAGACGAGAGCGCAGAGACGAAAGACGAGAGCGTGGCTCAGGGACCTGATTCCGCCAAGGTCGGTGCCAGTGCTGAGCTCGGCCGAAGCAAGCCTGCCGAACCGACCACTGCCAAGACGGAGGGCTCGGGGCCCGAGGCTCAAGACTCGAAAGATTCTGCACAGGCAAAAAAGCCCGCCGAGGACGTGGATGTGGACGCGCTTCTTGCCGGGGGTGACAACACGAAGGTCACCGAACTCAAGAAAGTCGTGGTGCAGCTGCGTCGCCGTCCCAAGCGCAAGCCGGGCGAATCCGTTGTGACCGCGAAATCTATCAAGCGCATGCCGGGCCTTGCCGAAGCGGACGTCATCAAGAGTGTGCAGGCGCTCCCGGGCGTGGTCGCGAGTTCCGATTTCAGTTCCAAGATTTACGTGCGCGGTGGTGCCGCCGACCAGAACCTCTTCTTGTTCGACAACGCGGTGGTGTATTCCCCGGTGCATTTCTTCGGCCTGTTCAGCACCTTCCTCGTGGAAGGCATCGACGACGTGCAGTTCTACAAGAGCGGTTTCCCGGCGCAGTACGGCAACCGCCTGAGTTCCGTGCTCAAGATGGACGGACGCGCCGGTGGCCAGGACACAGTCAACGAGTGGTTCAGCAAGTCAAGTCTCAAGATAAGCACGTTTGCCGCACAAGCCCACACCGAAGGACACCAGGGCCCGGCCCGCTGGGTGTTTGCAGGACGTACCACCTACATCGGCTACATGCTTGACCTCTGCAATGCTATCGGCATTCTGGACCTGGAACTAGATTACGAATTTACGGACTTGCAGGGCACGTTCATGTACAACTTTACTGACGATACACGCATCAAGTTCAGCTACTATGTGGGTAAGGACCGTCTGAGTTTTGATCCTCTCTACATGGACTGGGGTAACATCGCCATTCCGTTGAATTTCTACCATCGCTTTAACGGGAACTGGGATTACAATATGACTCTCGCATTCAGCGAGTTCTACCAGACCATGAAAATTAGCGATCTCATGTCTATCGAGATGTACCTCTACACCTTTGCCGGTAAGCAGTGGCTGAATTACCGCGGCATTGCTAACCACACGATAACCTTTGGCTACGAATTGGAATACGACTACGAACGTTACCAGGAAGCCATCGCCACGATAAGCATTACCGATATCCAGAAGCCGTTCCACCATGTGGCCTACTTGCAGGATGCCTGGAAGTTTGCTCCCGATTACCTGTTGCAATACGGCATGCGCTTCAATTACCAGACGGCGGCTGAACACTTCGGTGTCGAACCCCGCGCCTCCTTCACGGTCAACGTGGACGAGAACAAGACGGTTGAACTGTACGGTGGCTATTACCTGCAATACTTGAATTCCATCGTCTACACCGACCAGGAAACGCTGAACGAATTCTATTATCCGGCGACGACCACGACCAAGGGCAAGCATATCAAGCCCGCGTCTTCGTGGCTGTTTGCCGCGGAATACAGCCAGCGCAACATCTTCGAGGATTACGATGCGACCGTAGGTGTCTATTACAAGACGCAGAATAACTTGAACACGTTCCAGGCGGTGCTCGACAGCAACGAGGAAACGGCTTCGGACGACTTCGTGATTGCCGACGGGTTCGGCACGGCGGAAGCTTATTCCTTTGGTTACGAACTTTCTCTGCGCAAGGATAGGGGCTGGCTGTTTGGCGGTATCAACTGGAGCCAGAGCATCAGCGTCGCCAAGACTCATGACGGTTCTAAACCCTATTTCCCCAGTTGGCATCAGCCTTACGCGCTCAAGATGGATGCGGGTATCAACTGGAAGGGCGACGAGAACTCTCTCCGGAAACACAGGAAAAAAGGCCGCTATTTCCGCTCTTCCGTGATTCTCAAGTACTCTGCAGGCATGCCTATCAGCGAATACCTGGGCTACTACTATCCCGAAGAAATTGGAAGCCAGCAGTACTCGGACGAAATTACGGTGTTGCCGGGTAGCCGCAATGCCGGGCGCCAGACGGATTACTTCCGCATCGACGTGAAACCGATCGATATTGGAAAAGAAGACAAGTGGAATTTCAGTTGGACGATCATCAACTTGACAGACCACGAAAACATGTTCTACACATTCTACGATACGAGCAAGAACCCTCCCAAGAAGACATCCATCGCGCAGTTCCCCTTTTTACCGATAATGGTTAGCTATGAATATTATTTCTAGAATGCTTGTTGTGTTTGCGCTTATGCTGGGGGCTTGTGGTGATTTCCATGGGCCGTGGGACTACTATCCCGAAGAGCGGGATGTTTATCTGGGTATTTACACGTATGGGTATATTATGCCCGAGGAAAATTCGCACATCTGCTTCTCGAAAGTTTACGCTTTGGATGAATCGTCTGCGGAGGACTTCATTTTTTACGACAGTGCCTATGTGACGGTAAGTGGGCGTTTCTCAGTTTATGGAGAAAGAATTATTGACACCACTATGGTCTTGCAACAAAGCGGTTCGCCAAATTGTTTTAAAGATTATAATGGTAAAGGCGTCGTGGGTGAAACTTACACGATGGAAGCTTATTTCGTTTGGGATAGCGCGGGCCATACTGCAAAATCCAGATACAAGGCTGAAGCGAAAATACCGGAAGCCGTCCGTGTCAAGGGCCTGAACGTTCCGCAGCAGGATGGAAGTTACAAGTGGATGGAATATGACAAAAATAAGGAGATCACTGTCCAATTCTTGGAATTTCCGATGGATATGGAATTCATCAAGTGCGCCTTGGATTACGACCATTCTGTGCGCGGAGTCCTTTCTGTGATGAACTATGGGATTGAAGAAAACGCGGAATCGCAAAAGACGACTATTAACCAGATGCTCAAGGGGTTGACCGAAGAGGATTCACTAGGGTATAGGGGCATAGCCTTGCATGATCCGCTCGAGACTTCGCAAAATTTGGGCTATACGTCGAATTCTAAGGTGGCGGACTACTATGCACTCGATACGCTTTACCTGATGAACATGATGATGCCCTTGGGAAAAATCTCGGTGGATTTCTATGCAACCGATGCGGCCTACATTGACTATGAAAGTAAGGTGAAGGGCTCGGTGAGCGATTCCAGAATTATTCCGGAATCCAACATCGAGAACGGCATGGGGGTCTTTTCTGGGATGGCAAAGACGACGATTGAGTTGTTTGTCGAAGGAACTGGGGTGAATATGTGGTATATTGCTTCAAAACAGTGTCATAATGAGAAAGGTGATTTTTCGGATAGTTGGGATTCAAAGGCATGCAGGCTTTATAAGGATGCAATTTGTGCGGGAGATGAAAACTTGGATACCTGGCAGGATGGTTTAATGGGTGCCAACAAAAATGCTTACAAACTGTACAGAGATAGCGTTCCCAATATAGCAGTCAGGTCATGTTATGCTTCACATGTGAAGGCGGCGATGATGCTCGATACAACCAAGTGGTCTATCTTTTTGCCGGATACGATTAATGAAAAAGATAAAAATAATGCTTATGGCGATGGTCTGAAACGTTATTGCGTGGCAAGCAACTTTGAGAGCAACCATATTGCGGATTGTACGGAAATGTATGAACAGTGCATAGAAAGCCCTGAAAAGAACAACTGCAAGGAATATTTGTGGATGTGGTGTGCCGACCGGGATTGGGATACAAGGGAATATCCGCAGTGTAATTCTGCACTTGTGAGTCGTTACTATATCGAAAAGCCGAAATCAAACATATTGAAGCGGGAAGTGGAAACTATTTGTAGTTATTATTGGAATGAAGATGTCAAAGAAAAGGACAAAGTGAAGACTGTCTATCACTTGAGAAACCGTTCTTGTGAAAATTGGTGTAAGATGGATGACAAGGGGTTGGAATGCCAGTGATTGCTTCGATGGAAATTTTGTTATGGATGGGAATTTTTACGGTGACAAATGAGTTAGGCTTAGGTGTTTAGAAGGTGATTATGAAAACAAGAGTATTATTGACTGTATTTTTCCTTTTGGCGGGTGCGGCCTTTGCGGATCGCAGCTCGGAAATTCAGGATCTCAAGCTTGAAAAAGAAAAGCTGAATTCCGAAATCCAGAAGCTGAACCGGCAGATTGCCGCGACGGATTCGATGCTCAAGGCAGACGATTCCCGTTACAAGACGCTGCAGCAGCGTTACAAGGCCGATACGGAGCGCCGCCGTGCCGAAATCGACAGCTTGAACGCGAAAATCCGCAATGTCGCAGAACAGTTGCAAGACGAACGCGGCAAGCAGGCGCGCGCCAAGAACCGTAGCGAAAACGTCGCGGCAAAGCGCAAGGCCTTGCGCTCGGCGCTTTCCGCCGTCTGCCGCCAGCTGGAATCCCAGGTGGCCCAGACGCTCCCCTGGGAACGCGACACGAGGCTCGACCGCGTGAAATCCCTGACCCGCGATATCGAGGGCGGGAACGCCAGCGAAGAAGAAGCGTTTTCTCGCCTCAAGTCGCTTATCGCCGAAGAAACTCGGTTCGGCGACGAGGTGGCGATCATCAACAGCCCGCTCACGCGCAAGAACGGCGAACTCATCAACGCCTCGATATTGCGCATCGGGAACCAGTGGATGGTCTATAGTGACGACAATGGAACTGTTTTCGGTAGCCTTGTGCGCAAAATCGAGAACGGTAATATCGTTTACGAATGGAACGAAGATTTGAACTTGGAAGAACGTGCCGCTGTCAAGCTCGCGATTGATGTAAAGCAGGCGAAAAAGCCGCCTCAGGTCGTGAAGTTGCCGGTGAGCCTCTCTGTTGTGGGAGGTGGAAAATGAGAGATAAGAGACTAGAGGCTAGAGGCGAGAGATTAGAGACGAGAGACGAGCGGTTCGACAAGCTCACCGACCTTAATAAGGGCCCTGAGCTTGCCGAAGGGTCCGTCAAGTTGCTCGAAGGTTTTATGAAGGTGTCGTTGGTTTTGGTTCTCCTGGCGTCGTCGGCGTTTGCTTGGCCGTGGTCATCGAAAGAGAAAAAGCCGACTGCTGAAGACCAGGAACGCATCAAGGATTCCCTACAGCTCGAAGAAGTCCGCTCGCTGCAGCGCGAAGTCGAAACGCTGACCCGCATCCGTTTGCAGAAGGCCGACTCGCTCGAAAAAATGGAAGCGGAACACTGGAAAAAGCGCTACGCTGAATCGCAACTGACCGAGGAACACCAGGCAGAAACGCGCGAACTCGATGGCCGCTATTCCAAGCTCTCGACGGACTTGGGCCGCGTCAACGAAGAAGTGATGGCGAGCAAGAACGTGACGGGCGAGGCCGAAGAAAATGCGAAGGCCGAAGAGTCCGCCTACGATGCGCTGAACACGCAGGTGAAGCTTTCTATCGACAAGACGCTCGGCGAGGTGACGGGCGACTATCCCGTGGGCATGAACGGCCGCCTGCTGCGCCTGAAGCAGGCCGCTGCCGAGGCCGATGCGCAGAACCCGAACACGCTGGGTGCTGCCCGCGGTTACCTGACGGATTTGCTTTTGCGCCAGGAACTGACCTACACGCAGTCTTACGGCCGCGAGGTTTCGCAGGTGGGCAACCGCCCCGATGTGAACGTGAACCGCTTGCGTCTCGGTACGGTGTTCCTGGGCGAAGTCGCCGTGGACAATGGCGAAGTGCAGGCATTGCTCCGCTCGGGTGCTTTGCAGGGCAAGGTGTTCGAATGGAATGCAAATCTTCCGCCCGAAATGGCCGCGAACGTGAAGCAGGCCGTGACGCTTGCTCCGGAACACACGATTGTGAACATTCCGCTGGATGTTTTGCAGAACAAGGCAATCAAGAATGCGATTACCGACACGAAGGAACTCACCTGGAGCGAAGAACTTTACGCGTTCTTCAAGAAGGGTGGCATCGTGATGTACCCGCTCGCCCTTGTCGCAATTTTTGCTTTGCTGCTTTGCCTGGAACGCTTCTTGGTGCTTTCTTACCGCGGACATCTGAGCCGCCGCTTTATCCGGAAGCTGAACGGCATGGTGAAGGAATCCCGTTACGAGGATGCGGCAAACCTTTGCCTCAAGAAGGAAACGAGCCTTTCGATGGTGCTGTTCGCCGTGCTCAATCGCGCCCGCGAAGCGCGCGAAGATGCCGAGCGCTCCTTGCAGGAGGCCCTGCTCCGCGAACAGCCGAAACTTGAACGCCGCATGGGCTTGCTTGCCGCCATGGGGACGATTGCTCCGCTGCTCGGCCTTTTGGGTACGGTGACGGGTATCATCACGCTCTTTACCGTGATTACCGAAGTGGGTACGAACGACGCGCGTGTGCTTGCCGGCGGTATTTCCGAAGCCCTCGTGACTACGGAGACCGGCCTTGTCATCGCCATCCCCGTGATGATCCTGCACGGCCTCCTGAGCGAAAAGATTGAAAAAGTCACTAGCGAAATGTATGTGCAAAGTACAGCCCTTTTAAACCGCATTTTTGGAAAGGAGACCGTTTAAGTTCCCTTGGCTTGCTGAATCAACTGAAGCGGTGGAAATGGAAAGAATTATAAGATCGCTGATAAGGCCCCTGAGCTTGCCGAAGGGCCGAAGTGACAGAAAGGAAAAACAATGAGTAGCTACATGTACATACTAAAGTGTTCTGACGGCTCTTTCTACACAGGTAGTACAAGAGACTTGGAAAAGCGTGTTATGGAACATAACATGGGCATGGGAGCAAATTATACTCGAAAGCATCTTCCTGTAGAACTTGTTTATTTTGAGGAGTTTCAAAGGGTTGATGACGCTTATGCGAGGGAAAAGCAAGTGCAAGGTTGGACTCGCTCTAAAAAAGAGGCTTTGATCAAGGGTCAGTTCGGCAAGCTCACTGACCTTTCAAAAAGCACTTTGGCTAAACATTCTGCTGTGGGAAAAAATTGAACAACTCCTTCTACATATTCATCGAATCGTTGAAGAACACGTACGAAGCAGGCGGCGTGGTGATGCTCCCTATTCTCTTGGCGGGTGTCGTTGGCTTCTACTTCTTGTTCTCCGGTTGGTTCCGTATCGGTAGCGACTTCTTCCGCAAGGATATCCACAAGGTCATCAAGCGCATGCGTCTTGACCTGAACGGTGGAATCGAGGAATACGAGAAGAACGCCGAGCCGCCGAGCGTTGAGAAGGCCCTGCGCAGGCTTCGCAAGCGTGGCGGGCTCCTCGGTAGGGAACTTTGCTATGCGATCGAGGTGGCGAAAGATAATCCGGAAGGCTTCCGTGACTACATGCAGGTGCGCCTCGCCAAGACGGTGCGCTACATGGAGCAAGGGAACCATGTTGTCTCCGTGATGGCGTCTGCCGCTCCGCTACTTGGCTTGCTTGGCACGGTGACCGGTATGGTGTCGACCTTCGAAGTGATTACGCTGTACGGCAACCAGAACCCCGTGCTCATGGCCGATGGCATCTCCGAAGCGTTGATTTCGACGCAGAGCGGGCTTTTGGTGGCTTTCCCGTTGACCCTTTTGAAACAGCGCCTAGACGAACGTGTAGAAATTTTGCGCCAGAAAATGGAACTCGGCGCGACGGTGATAGAAAACTATTTTGTGGAGAAGCAGGACCGCTAAAATGTCATTGCGAGGCCCTTAGGGCCGTGGCAATCCAAGGATGAAGGTTTGTATGGAATTCAATTTGCCGAGAAGAAAACAGAAGGATATGGGCATAGAGATGGGCCCGCTGATGGACATCGTGTTCATCTTGCTCATCTTTTTCGTGGTGACGTCCTCGTTTACCCGCGAGACCGGTGTCGACGTGACCAAGCCGCAGGCGCAGTCCGCAAGCCAGCTCGAAAAGGAGAACCTGCTCATCGCCATCACGCGCGAGGGTACGATCCACATGAACGAGCGTCAGGTGGACCTTGCGAGCTTGCAGGACATTTTGAAACAATCGCTCGCGAAGGCGCCAGACCGCGAAGCCGTGGTGATTGCTGACAAGGGATCCGAAACGGGCGTGCTCGTGCAGGTGATTGATATGTGTAATTTGGCTGGAGTGAAGAAGGTGTCGATCGCGGCGCAGGCGGAATAGTAGGGGCTAGGATCTAGAGGCTAGGATCTAGGGGCAACGAGGTAGATAGTGATTAGTAAACAGTGGTTGGTGGTTAGGAATATAGACGAGATAAACGATACTAGGCACTTTAGTGCCTTAGTAGAGTTATCCTTTATGAGGAGAACGCCGCTGCGCGGCTACAGACGAGAGGAAAAAGTAAACAGTGATTAGTGGTTGGTGGCTAGTATTTGTCATTCGCAGGCGCATGACTCGTCGGCTCAGCCATGCCGAAACGCAAGCGTTTTGGTGTGGCATTCGCCTTGGTTGTCATTGCGAAGGGCGGAGCCCTGAAGCAATCTCCGCTACTCAACTGGCGGCCTCGTGCCTCGAACCTCGAGCCTAAATGGTAACGAAATGTTTAGATGGATTAAAAAACTGGTAAAGCGTTTTAGCATTCTGCTTGCGGCGATTCTCGCGAGTGCTTTGCTCGTGTTCTCCGTGACGATGGCGAACTTGTTTTTGACGGGCAAGGTGTTCCACGAAAAGAAGTACGTGAAAACCGAGGTCTCCGTGAAAAAAGTCGAGGAAGTCGAGAAGAAAATCGAGAAGAAGAAGCCTGCACGCAAGCCGAACCGCCAGCGTTCCAATTCCCGCTCGCCGAAGGCGGGCCCGCGCTTAGCGATGAACTTGGGGGCTGTCTCGGGTACGGCCGGTGCCGCCATCAGCGACGAACTGGTTGCCGATTTCCGCGGGGGCGCGCTGTCGACCGAGAAGGGCGACGTGGACAAGAAGCCCGAAAGCCGCGCGATGCCGAATTTCCAGGTGCCGCCGCAGATTCGCGATCGCGAAGTCGATGCGATGCTGCGGCTGAGTTTCTGCGTGGACGTGAGCGGCAAGGCGTACGATATCAAGGTTGTCGAGGAATCCCCGGCGGGCTCGGGGCTCGCCCAGGCCGGCCGGGAGGCTCTTGGCCGTATGACGTTCTCTCCGGCAGAGAAGGGAGGCAAGGCCGTGCCCTTCTGCGGGATGGAACAGCCGTTTGAGGTGAAGTTTAGAGATTAGTAGGAAGTAGACGGTAGACAGTAGGAAGTAATTTTTTTAGTAGAGATTAATGTTATGATTTTCGGAAAGTTCCTGAATGTTTTTTATGGATTACAGAAGCGTTCTAAGTTCTGTTTACTTCCTACTTCCTACTTCCTACTTCTGTTTTCCCTTGCCACGTCTGCATTCGCCGCGCAATCTTCCTACGACCTGATGGAACGTGCAAACGCCCTTTATCGCGAGGGCAAATTCAAGCAGGCCATCACGCTTTACCGCAAGGCGGAATCCCGCGGGGCCGACCCCGTCGCCACCAGTTTCAACATCGCGAATAGCTATTACCAGAGCGGCATGTATCCTGAGGCCGCCGCCTCTTACCGCAAAGCTGTCGATTTTTCGAACGGGGCTTTTTCTCCCGCACTTTTCAACATGGCGAGCGTGTACTTTAGGCTGCGCCAGTATCCCGAATGTGTGGCGGCGTACCACCGCGCGTTGAAACTGGAGCCGGAAAACGTTTCCGGCTGGCTTTACTTAGGCGAAGCCTACAGTAAAACAGGCGACGCGGTCGGCGCGCTCCGCGCCATTGAAAAGGCTTACCAGTTCGACAAGGACGACATCAGCATTGTTTACCAGCTTTCTGAGGCGAACATCGCGCTGAACGATTTTGACCGCGCCGTATCCGTCATCCGTGAGGGCTATGCGGCCCATCCCGACGAAGTTGACTTCCTCGTGTATTTGGGCGATGTCTACCGCCTGAACAAAAAATACGAAGAAAGCGCCGGCGCTTATCGCGAGGCTTTAGGCGTCCGTCCCGACGATACGGCGACCATGTACAAGTTGGCCGATGTCCTCGCCGAAGATGATAAACCGTTCGTGGCGATGGATGTGCTGAACAACATAGTGAACATCAAGCCCGACTTTACCGATGCCGCGATTTTCCTCGGGAACCTCGCTTACGATGCGAAGTTCTATGATCGCGCCGAATCGGCCTACGACTTGGCCGCCAAGCAGGGCAATGCCGAAGCCGTTTTCGGTTTCAAGAACATGGCCTACGATGCCCATGCCGAAAAGCGCGATGCCGAAGCCCTGCGCCTGTTGCGTGTCGCGCAGAAATATTTCCCCGATGATGTCACCATCCAAGCTGACATCTTGGAGTTTGAGAGTAATTAGCCTGTTTTAGAGGCTCTATAGTTTCCCAAAAAATGCATCGGCGAGGCATGCGCGGAAGGCGTGGATGCGGTCGGCGTTCGGTTCGCGGTGCGGGTAAGTAAAATCGCTGAGCAGGATGACTGCGGCGCCTGCGATGGGGTCGCAGACGATGCTTGCGCCGGTGAAACCCGTCTTGCCGAAGGTGCGGGGTGAGATATGCGACCCCATGAACTTGCTCTGGGCAAGTTCCCAGCCCAAGGCTGTGCAGGCGCCCTCCGCGGCAGTGGCGCCCGCGGGCATGAACTTGGTAGCATTTTCGCGGGTAAAGGCGTTTCGGCTTACTAGGTCGAGGATTCCCTTCGGCTCGTCGTTCATCACCATCTGCACGAACTTGAGCAGGTCGGGCACGCAGCTGAACATGCCTGCGCTCCCGACCGGGAATAGTTTGCGCAGCACCCAGGCGCTCTCGTCGTGGATTTCTCCCTGGATTTCGCGGCCGCGGAAGTTGCAGAACTCCGTCGGTGCAATTTCGTTTTTGGGTACCGGATTCCAGTCGCGGCTCAGCGGGTCCCAGCCGCTACGCGTCATGCCGAGCGGTTCAAAGAACCGCTCGCGGCCCTGCTGTTGCAGGTCCGCACCCGCCAGCCGCTGCAGTATGATTCCCAGGAGCACGCTTGCCGGGTTCCCGTAGTTGAAATCTTCGCCGGGCGCCTTTGCAAATTGGTACGTGTACAGCGCATTCAGGATCCCTTCGGGTGGGAGCTCGCGCAGGGTCTTCATTGGCACGCGGTAATCAAGACTGTGCGTGAGCAGGTGGAAAATGCGGATGTCTTCGCGGTAGTTTGTCTGTAATTCCGGTATGAAGTCGACGACCTTCGTATCGATGTCAAGTTTGCCTTCGAGAATGTACGATAGTGCAAGCGTCGATGTGGGGCATACCTTCGTGAGACTTGCAATGTCGAATACGGTGTTTTCGGGGGTATTGAGGGCTACGGTGCGTACCGACCCGTCGGGCAAGATGAACCCCGCGACCGCCTTGTGGAACACGTTCTCCGATTCGGCCTGCTGGAGAAGTTTTTTGATACTGTAATCGTCAAAATGCATGGCCTAATTTTAGAAAAAGGCTGTTGCCCCCGAAGTGGAAAAACTACTATTGACACATGCAAGAAGAACAGATAGACATATTGAATCCGGACGGCACCCCTGCGGGCTATTCCTGTGGCCGCACCCGCGTGCATGCTGAAGGTCTGTGGCACCGTACCGTACACGTTTGGGTGTTCAACGGCGAAGGAAAAATCCTTTTCCAGTTGCGCAGTCACCTCAAGGAGAACAACCCGAACCTGCTGGACACTAGCTGCGCGGGCCATATCTCGGCAGGGGATACCAGCAAGAATGCTGCCATCCGTGAACTTCGCGAAGAACTCGGCCTGAACAAATCCCCAGAAGACCTCGAGTTCCTCTTTGTGGCAATCCACGAGAATGCGCTGAATGGCGGAACCTATATTGACAACGAGTATTATGATACGTACCGTACGAGCGTTACCGACGAAGAAGCCGCCCATTTGGTGCCGCAACCTGGCGAAGTGGACGATTTCGTCTGGATGACTCTGGATGAGTTTTTCGCATTACATGCGCAAAATCCCGAAAAATTCGTTGAGCATCCAAAGGACTATGGCTGGCTGGGTGTTTTACGGGGGCGCAATTAGCTATATTAAGGGTATGTTAAGGAAAAGGGGACAAATATGGTAAAGAAATTTGCTCTTATATTGATGGCCGTGTGTAGTGCGGCTTTTGCGGTAAAAAGCACTTTCAAAGTGGAAGCTGCTAACGTCCCAAACGGGACAATTCAATTCTTTGGAAATGAGTTTGCTAACGATTCGTCGGTATATGTTGGCGCAACGGTGGGTGTACTTTATACTCCGGCAACAGGCTATGTATTGGAAAGTGCGAAAGCCTATAAGACTGCAGATCCCACCGAAGAAATTACGCTGCAGGAAGTTTCCAGTAACAATTACAGTTTCACGATGCCTTCGGCAGAGGTGACTCTCTCGGGATCGTTCAAGAAGGGTTCCTACACGGTTACGGTCAATGGTTGCACGCTGTTGGATTGCCCGGATCCTGTAATCAAGGAATTCGGATCGTCGGTCTCGTTCATCGTTAAAAAAGCCTCCAACTTAAAGGGAGGATTTGAAATAGGTGTGAGCGGCCTTGGTAATGGAGCAATCACCTCGTCGTCTTCAAATACTTCTGAAGGGACTGAATATACATACACCTTCACGATGCCAGGAAATGATGTGACCTTTAATATGACGGAGAAGCTTTCGGAAGCTCCGACCCGTTACGAGATTACCCTTAACGGTTGTGATGGCCTGAATTGCTCCGCTCCTGATTCCGCGGATGTGGACGATGAAGTGACTATTAGCATTCTCAACACCGATAGCGTGAGGACCACTGGAGTGGAAATTGCCGGTTTTGACAATGGCGATGTCGTGAGAAAGGTTGATAACGCCGATTCGACCGTCTATGTTATCAAGATGCCCAGTAACGACGTGACTTTGTCCATTTCTTCCGAAGCGATGACATACCTGGTTTCCGTCCAGAAAGCTCAAAACGGGACTATTTCGTACACAGGAGATTCTTACGTTAAATATGGTTCCAATGTCTCGTTCACAGTGACTCCCGACGAGAACTATGAGATTGATTTTGTAAAGGTGGTGAATGCCGTGGATGTGTCAAAATCGGTTACCCCGACCAAGAAGAACAATGTTTACACCTACAAGGTCCCCGGTTTCAACACAATCATTGCCGCCGCGTTCAAGGCTGTGGCTGGCTCCTCTTCGAGCGCGACGAGTTCGCAGAGCAATAGTTCCAGCAGCTCCAAAAAGGTTGAATCGTCGAGCAGCAGCTCCGATAGCCAGAGTTCCTCGTCTAGCGAAGACAACGGTTACTATTGCGTGAATGTGGAACCGGACGAAAATGGTGAAATCCTGATGGCGGGTTCGTTCTCTAAACAAAACAAGAACTGCACTCTCGAAGGGAACGAAATTACGCTGGGCGTTTATCCTGAATCGGGTTACACTTTGGAATCCATCTCGGTCAAGAAGAAAAATGGCGACAAGGTCAATTTGGTGCAGGATAGTTCCACGTACAAGTTCACGATGCCCGGCTCTGATGTGACCGTAAAGGCAACCTATAAGGTTGGCGAGTACGAGGTCAAGGTAGAAGGCTGCGGCGAACTGAAGTGCGAAGTTTCTAAAACTAAGGCAAAAGCTGGCGACGATATCAAGGTGACGATTACTCTTGTGTCTGGGTATACTGGCTTTACGCTCTCGGCAAAAGGAGTCACAAGCATCGACAGGAAAGATTCCGGTGCGAAAACGAACCTCACGTTCAAGATGCCCGGCAACGACGTGACCATAACGGTCGAACCGCAAGGAAAGTCGAACACGGCAACTTCTAGCAGTTCGAGCAAGGAAGGGGGCGATAGCAAGTCGTCCAGTTCCGGCAAGAGTAGCTCCAGTAAGAGCAGTTCCAGTAAGGGCAAGGATGCTATTCATGTCTCTGCCCAGCTGCCGCAGTTTAGCGTGATTGCTGCCGACCGTCAGATTCTCGTTTCCGGCGTTCCGGCAGGTGCCGACTACTTCTTGCTCGACATCAACGGCCGCGTGATGTCCCAGGGCTGCTCTGTTGCTCAGGACTTCGCGATTGCGGTTCCCCGTGCGGGCTATTATCTGCTCCGCGTCGGCAATACCGTGCGTACCGTGAACGTCCAGTAACGTTGTAGGTGCGTCTCCATGTCCAAGGCTATTGCCGGGCGCAAGTACCGGCATTACAAGAAGGCGACGATGGTTTACACCGTCGTCGTGGCCGATGCCTTGGATTGTGAAAGCGTTCGGCCTCTGGTTGTCTACCGTAGCGAATACGATTCGCCCGACCATCCGAAGGGGACGGTTTGGGTGCGTTCCCGAGAAGATTTCGAAAGCAAGGTGACGCTTGCCGATGGTTCTGTCGTGGACCGCTTCACGGAAATTTAATTGCCGGATTGAATCGTCCGTCCAAAATTTCTAATTTTGGCTAAAACGCTTTTTACTATTGCCAAGGAGTTTTTATGGGCGGCTTTTGCGGGGTTGTTTCCAAGGACGATTGCGTTAGCGACTTGTTCTTCGGAACCGACTACCATTCACATCTCGGCACTCACCGTGGCGGCATGGCGGTGCTGAAATCAAACGGAATGTTCCATCGTTCCATTCACAATATCCAGAACACGCCGTTCCGCAGCAAGTTCGAACACGACCTTGCTTCGTTCTCGGGTAAGGTTGGTGTCGGGGTTATTTCCGATACCGATCCGCAGCCGCTTGTCATGACGTCCAAGCTCGGGACGTTCGCGATTGTCACTGTCGGGCTCCTGACAAATATCGAGGAACTCAAGGACGAACTCTTCCGCAACAACTGCATGCAGCTCCAGTATTCCACGACGAGCGGCATGGTCGGACCGACCGAGGTCGTCTCCGCACTTATCGCGACCCGTGATTCGATTGTGGATGGCCTCAAGTACGTTCACGAGAAGGTGAAGGGTAGCTGCTCTGTGCTCCTCATGGATAGCACGGGAAGGTTCTTCGCAAGCCGTGACAGATGGGGCCGCACGCCGATTATCCTCGGCAAGAAGGACGGCTCGATGATTGTCGTCCAGGAAAGCTGCGCACTCCATAACTTGGGCTACGACTACGTCCGCGACCTGGGCCCTGGTGAAATTGTGGAACTCACTCCGGATGGCGACGTCACGCTCGTCGAACCCGGCAAGAAGATGGCCATTTGCTCGTTCCTTTGGGTGTACTACGGCTACCCGGCATCCAGTTACGAAGGCCGCAATGTCGAGATGACGCGCTACCGCTGCGGTTCCGCTCTCGCCAAGAGAACTCCCACCGAAGCCGATGCCGCCTGCGGTATCCCGGATTCCGGTACGTCGCACGCGTTAGGTTATGCACACGAAGCCGGCATCAAGTTTGCTCGCCCCTTCGTCAAGTACACGCCCACGTGGGCCCGCTCCTTCATGCCGCAAGACCAAAAACAGCGCGAACGTGTGGCTTCGATGAAACTCATCCCGATTCCTGGGCTCATCAAGGACCGTCGCCTTGTGTTCTGCGACGATTCCATCGTGCGCGGCACGCAGCTTGGCAAACAGGCTCAGAAACTTTATTCGCTCGGATGTAAAGAGACGCACATGCGTATTGCCTGCCCCCCGCTCGTTTATCCGTGCAAGTTCATCAACTTCTCTCGTTCCAAGAACGAGTACGACCTGATTACGCGTCGCTACATTCGCGACCAGGAAGGCGAGAATCCGGAAATCGAGAAGTACACCGACCCGGATACCGATGCCTACAAGGGAATGGTGGAATACATCCGTCAGAAACTCAACTTGACGACGCTTGCATTCCAGCGTATCGACGACGTGGTCCATGCCATTGGCCTCCCGGCAGAACAGCTTTGTACGTATTGCTGGAGCGGCAAGGATTATGCCGAGACCGGTGATTGCTACCACTGCCCCTGCGAAGAATGCCACGAGAAGTCGAAGAAAGAATAAAAGAACTTGAAATGATAATGCAAAAATGGCGGGTTTGACCCGCCATTTTTTTTACCCTTTTGCAAGTAAATCCAGCAGTTCCTGGTCGAGCCTTTCGGGGTTGTTGTACTGCGGCAGGTCGTTGTGCAGCGACTCTCCTTTGGAAACAATCCCGAAGTCCAGATTCTTGTAGTTCCAGTAGCTGTAGCCTACGTCGGCATCGCGCAGGATATCCATGAAGTCGTGCATCCAGGCCATCTGGTATTTGCGCGGCACTTGTACGTAAACTCCGAATTCGTTGCAGGCGACGGGCAGGTCGTATTTGGCGCGGAAGTCTAGCGCATTCTGGATGCTTGCTTGTAGCCTTGCCTTGTCCCATTTGCCGTATTCCACGTCAAGCCGGGTTTCGGCGCCTTGTTCGGGTGCGGCGTAGTCCCCAGGCCAGGGGCGTTCTATTTTGAAGAACGGGTCGGTGATCCAGGCGGCACCTTGGTGGGTGAACGTCACGGGGGTGTAGGTGTGGAAACTGTAGATGGCGTTGTCGTCGTCGAGCGGAGTCAGGTACTGGAATTCGCGGGCGCTGTTCCACTTGTTGCTCCCGACCACGATGGTGTTCTTGGGGGCATGCTTGCGGATGGCCCAGAAAATTTCGTCCTTGACTTTGTCCCAAATCCGGGAATCGGTGGCGGCAGGCTCGTTCAAGAGCTCCATCATCACGCGGGGCTCGTTGCTGTAACGCTCTGCCATGTAGGCCCAGACTTTCGCGGTGTCTTTGCGGGCATCGGCGCTGACGAAGAACGGTTGTTCCTGGTACGAACCCAGGTGGAAATCGTGCCCCGGGCACTTGTGCAGGTCCAGGATGACGTCTAGGCCGGTGGCCTGGATATCGCGGAGGGCCTTGTCGAGCAGTGCGAAAACCTCGTCCTTGGGCTTGAGTCCTTCCGTTTCGAACAGGTTAAAGTAGTCCACGGGCAGGCGCACGTGGTTGAACCCCGCCTTGTGGATTCGCGCGAAATCTTCGACGGAGAGGAATGTCCGGATGTGCTCCAGTATTCCGGGAAAACCCGCAGGATCCTTTTCTTCGATACAGTCGACTTGGCTAAACCAGCCGCCCAAATTCACTCCGCGCAGTCGTTCCCGCTTCATAACATCCCTTTGTTTGTTGTTGAAATAACTATTCGGCGGAGATCGTCAGGTCTTCGTCGGCAATGTTCAGCCCCATGATGACTTCCATGTCATCGGGGAGAGCCTTGAAATCAACGACAAGTCCGATTTTCTTTTCGTCGTCCTTCTGCTTCTCGAACTGGACGACGTCGTCAATCTTCATCTTGATCACGGCTTCCTGGGTGACAGGAATTTCAAGGATCATGCCCTTGCTGATCGGTCCTTCGACGATTTTTCCCTTAAAGACTAAACTGCTCTGGTCGTCTCCGACGGAGGTTTTCTTCACGTGAAATACAGCCATTATACCTTAATCACTATCTTTAATCGTTAGTTCTGTGGATTGCCTTTTTAGGCTAGCGAAGAAAAGTTAATTTTTTTGCATGAACATTTGCGTGGGTCGTATTCCTTTTTTGGTCTGTGCGCCGTTCTTTCACGATTTTTTGAGAGAGAACGCCGGATTGCCCGGTGTCGAATTCGTGGACGGGCCACCCAGTGCCCATTGTGCAGGGCTCAAGGAAGGGCGTATCCACCTTTCCCCGGCATCTTCTGTCACCTTCGCGCAGAAACCCGGAGCGTTCGTGCTGTCGCCGGAACTTTGCACCTCTTGTGGCTTCGAGGTCCGTTCGGTCAAGCTTTTTTCCCGTTACCCCATCGAGGAACTTTCGGGCAAGTCCGTCCGCATGACATCGCAGAGCGAAACCTCTGTCGCGCTGTTGCGGATTATCTTGGAAGACCGGTTCTCGCTGAAGCCGGATTATGTCTGTGGCGGTTCTGTGAGCCTGGCAGACGATGCGTGCCTCCTGATTGGAGACCAGGCGCTCGAGGAGAACGAACGGCACCGGTTCGCCTTCGGCTACGACCTCGGGACGCTGTGGCAGGCTTGGCAGGGAGTCCCGTTCGTGTTCGGGGCGTGGGTCATCTCGAAAGCTGTGCTTGGCCCAGATTGCCGCCCGACTGTGGAACGTTATATGGAATTGACGCAAGAAAGCATCGATAAGTTCCGCGAAGACAAGGCTCACGCATTGGACCTTTGGCTCGCAAAATATCCCGTGAACTTGCCGCGCCCTGTGGTGGACGAATACTACAATGCACTGGACTACCGGTTCACGGAGCAGCGCAAGGAATCGCTCAAAATGTTCTTCGAATATGCGTCCCGCCGTGGTTTGGTGCCTTGTGTCCCTCGCTTGGAGTACCTCTAGAGCGCCTTTTTGATACGGCAATTTGTTATAAAGATGTTACATTGTGCGGGAAAAAAGCCTTTTTCCGCAAAAAAGAAAGATTAGCAAGATTTCCTATTTTTCGGGGTATTCTTTTTCGGTAAAAGAATATTAGATTAGTTGTGCTGTGACCTAGAGGCTATGTGTCACAGAAAGAGGGAAACATGGTTGAGGAAAGAATTCTCATTGTAGACGACAATGTCGAAATGCTGGATAAGACCAGCGCGCTTTTGTCCCATGTCGGGTATAGTGTCGTGACATGCACTTCGGGCGAAGAGGCTCTTGAACGGCTGGAACACGAAAGGGTAGACCTTGTCTTGCTCGATATCAACATGCCGAGCCTGAACGGATTCGAAGTGTGTCTCCGTATCCGTCAGATGTACGCCCTGGACGATTTGCCGATTATCTTCCTCACGAGCCGCGAGGATTCCGACAGTGTCACGAAGGGTTTCCATTCCGGTGCTTCTGATTTTATCAGCAAGTCCGCCATCGCCGACATCTTGCTTGCGCGTGTCAACGTGCATATCCGTTTGTCCAGGACACTCCGGTTCTTGCGCGACATCTCGCTTACGGACGATTTGACCAAGTGCTATAACCGCCGCCATGCCATGTACACCCTCAGGGAATGGTTCTCCCGCAGCAAGCGCTATGGGACTTCGTTCTCGCTCGTGTACTTTGATTTGAACGGTCTCAAGTTGGTCAACGACAAGTACGGCCACCAGGCAGGCGACCTCTTGCTGCGCAGTGTGGTGGGTGTCGTCAAGAAGCTCTTGCGTGATTCCGACGTGCTGTTCCGCATGGGCGGTGACGAGTTCATGGTGCTATGCCCCGATACCGACAGGCAGGGTGCGCTGACTTGCGCAGAACGTATGCAGAACGCCGTGTCGGGCATTACCATCGTGGACCAGTCCGTGACCTTCGCCTATGGCATAGCCCATTCCTCCGAAGATTACAAAGACATGGACGACATGCTCCACAGTGCCGATGCCTCCATGTACGAGTGCAAGAAACAGATGCACGCCGGGAGAAAATAAGGAATAAATTCCTTGCTTTGAAATTCAAATGGCGGGTTTTGGCCCGCCATTGCTGTTTAATCGATATAGCCTGGAACTACTTTATCGCATCGAGCAGGGCTTTCAGCTTGTTTGCGATGGTGTCCCAGTCGCCGGCAGCCATGAGCGTCGGGTTGAAAATGCTTGCTCCGAACGAGACGAGGTTCGCTCCCGCCTTGAAATAATCCTGGGCGTTTTCCGCATTGACTCCGCCGCAGGCCATCAGCGGGATGTCGCGGAAAGGGCCGCGCAGCGCCTTGATGTATTCGGGGCCGCCTACGCAGTTGACCGGGAAAATCTTCACGGCCGTGGCACCGAGGTCAAAGGCTTTTTGCACTTCGGTCGGCGTGAGTGCCCCCGGAATGATGGGGATGCCTGCCGTACACGAAAGCCGGATGATTTCGTTGCGGGTGTTCGGGGTGACAATGAATTCTGCTCCAGCGGCAAGAGCCTTTTCCAGGTCGTGCCCGTGACGGACTGTGCCTGCGCCGACTGTGATGCCGTGAGGTTTGGCAGCCGTCTTGAGCGAGGCGATGATTTCGGCGGCATTCGCCGTGTTCATCGTGACTTCGATGGCTTTGAGGCCACACTGGGCGGCCGTCTTGACGCACGCCTCTTCGGCGCCTTGGGGAATGTCGCGGAGAATGCCCACGACCGGCATCGGTTTGATAAATTCTAGCAAATCCATAGTTATAGTATAGAAAATAGACGGAGGGGCGGCATTGGGTGCCTACGGACGGGTGGGGAATGAGGGGAATAAAGAAACCCGCTATACTAAATGTAAATAGCGGGTTAGATTATGAGAGAGTAGATTGAGTTTTATTTCATTTTGAACGTCTGGATGGCAAGCGGTTTGCCGTTGGACGTAAGCTTTGCGATAATGGTTCCGTGACGGGGGAGCCTTTCAAGGCCTATATCGGCGCGTGTGCCATCGAATGTCGATTCCATCAGTTGGTTACCGAGAAGGTCAAAGAGCTTCAACGTCTTTGTTCCCTGTGCGGTCGTCATGACAAAGAGCCTCTTGCCGCTTAGTTGCATGCGGGCCTTGTGGCTGACTTCGACTACCCTGGCTATGTGATTATGGACGTCGGTTGTTTTTCCCGGACCGTAGCCCCATAGGAGATTGCCCTTGCTGCGGATGACGATATACGGATCTTTGGGAGCCTTCTGGATGTCGCCTTGGTCCTTGTCCCATTCGGGAGCCCCGTCATAGGCGGGCGCGTCGTTAGTTTTGGCATGGCTAGTAAAGCTCCAGCCGTCAACGATATTGGCCTTGGCTGGGGTGTGGTTTATGCTGCATTTCCCGTTAACGAGCGAACCTGCGGTGGCCACCAGATCTAGTCGAATCTGGCTCCCGTAATTAATGGAATCTATAGGAATTTCTTGTACCCAGGTGTATGTTTTTTTGTCTTTGTCGAACGAGTCTTCGATTATATAGGGAGGATTATTTTTAACGAAGTTTTTAATTTCGTCGTTTCCATCGCAAAGTTCGTAGTATCCGGCAATGTTGAGTTTATGGCACAGATCCAGTTCGAAGAGGGTTTTGCAGGAATCCATGTCTTCTTTGGTCGCTTCAAAATATATGTAGGCTGTAACGCTGTCCAAATTGTCCAGGGTACCGTTTTCGATGGAGATGCTGAAAAAGTTTAGATCGGCCCATATGTAACGATAGACCAATGGGTAGATGTTTCCGACAAATGGTATCTTGGGGTCAGTCTTGCAACTGTCGCACTTCTTTTCGTAGTAGTCGCTTCCACCGTTACTTGCGATGGTGAGGGCCGACATGAGAAGTGCAGAAGCAAAGAGGCAGGTTTCTGATATATTGTATTCTTCCCAGCTCATGCTTGATCCCGGGTTCCATTTGTTTTCCTGGCCTGGCCGCGCGCCTCCCAAAATTGCACCGACGGGACACCTGTACTTGTAATCAAGGCCGGGAGACATACTCCCTTCGGGGTTTGCGGCTCTGTGGTGCGGATGGGCGTCGTTCTTGTCGCCGACTCCGTAAACGAGGGAGATATCCCAAGGGTTCATTCCGAAGAGGTAGTTCAGCTTGTTGATGGCGACTTGGAATGTTTCTTCGGACATAAGGCTGGATGCCGTGATGTTGGGGAGCGTTTCTCCTTGTTTCACAATATTTTTTGCGACATCTGCATAGGCAAGGAGGTCAAATATGTTGCCTACCTGGCCGTAGTTATAATACCGTTGTGTTGTGGAAAGCATGGAGAACCATACATGGTCTTCTGTCGCGAATATTCGATTGTCGGGGGGCAATCTGAAGTCTTCGTGTCCTATTGGAATCGATAATTCGGCGAGATTGAACCCCAAGAGATCTATGACTTTTTCGATATACTTGAGGCGATCGCTGGCGCTGATGCCGTATTTGGTGCTCGTTGTTGAATCTTTCAGGAGTAATTTATAAAAGGCATACAGGGCGTAGATCTGTGTGCTGGTCCAATCCGTATTCTGGCCCATCTTGCGCAAGCCGAAACTTTCCCACGTCATCCATTTGCCAATAGTGTCTTTTGCGGCATCGTCCAGATAGTCCATTTTCTTGGTTGTCTCGTAGGTGGCGTAATGGAGCGCTATAGCGGCGACGGACAGATCGTCATAGGAAGTGGAGTTGCCGTTATAGGCCGGAGTCGCCCAGCTTTCTGCTTTTATGTTATGGACATAGGTCTTGCCGCCGTCGTATGTTCCAGGACCACCACGGTTCCAAGTCTTAAGTTCAAGGTTCTTGGCGAATTCGTACATCTTTTCTGCTACCATAAGGCAGCTGTCGGCAAAAGCAGAATCGTATTTGGCGTAGTCCTTGCCCAAGATGGCGAGTCCCGCGGCGATTTCGGCCGAAACGTTGGAGCCAAGTTCGCCCAAGCGGACATCGCGTTCGTCGGCTCCTCCGCGACCAGTTATCGCGATGTTGTCCTGTACTTCGGGACGGCCCCAGTATCCGTGGTCGTAGTTATAATTTCCGATAGAAACGGGCATTTTGTCTATAACGCCGTTGGCTACGCGGTAAGCCCTTAAGAAGAAGTCGGCTCCGTGCTTGGCTTCGCGTAGGATATCCGGGATGCCGTCGGTCTTTTCAAATTCACCCTGATTGTAGGCGTAGTGGTCTACATCCTTGGAGGGATTGGTGGCCGACATCACGGCAAGTGCCGTGAAGGAGAATGCTTGCGACTGCGATTCCTTCAGGTGGTCTCCGCAATCGTACCAGCCACCCTGCAGGTCTCCCTCCTTCAGATAAGTCGTGTCGGTCACGGCATTGCCTGTTACAAGGTTGACTAATTTGCCGCCACCGTCTTTCTGGTGACTCGGCCCGTGAAACCAGGACTCGGAGTTGCCACTGCGCTGGATGCCGAAAAACTTGAGCGAAGCGTCTTTTGCCATGGTGTAGACGTCGTCGCTGACGATAAAGGTGCTGGAAATCTCGTTGCCGACTTTGATGCGCAGGCGTGTCCCGGTGGGCACGGATTGGGGAATGTTGCCGATGAAAATTTTTCCGGAGGGGCCTGTGAAATCAACTTTGTAGCGAATGTTGTCCGACGATCTGCGGTCTGGACCGGCGATAATGGTCCAGCTACTCTCTGTTTCGTTCTCGCTTGTGGTAAAGGTGCCGGTTATTTTGGTGCTGAGGGACTTGCCGTAAGCATCGACAACCTCGAATCCTTCTGCCTTGTCGCCGATGAAGTAGAATCGGCGTTCCTTGTCGCTTTTGAGATAGCCAACCTGGTTCACGCGGATGGCGGAAATCTTGGAATTGAGGGCGTCATAGTAGACCTGGTCCAAGGTGTCGGGGATGATTTCTCCCGCCTTGAAACTTGCAGGAGTCTTGGCAAAATTCAGGGGATTGACGAGTTTGCTTCCTGTAGTGTCGAACTTGTCGAACGCCGTGGAATCCCAGCTCACGGGCCAGGTGGGGCGAATCAGATCGTAGGGAGAAGTGGCAGCGAATGCTGCGGTTGCAGAAAGAGACGCTAATGTGGCGACTGTTGCAAGGGCTCCCTTTTTGTATCGAAGCATAACATCCTCCTGCAACGTAAAATAATATAACATCGCTTACTTTGTTCGGTGTTAAAAAAGTAAGCTTAAAGGCGTGAGCTATGTCACGCAATCTTGCTTTATTCAAACCGGAGCGCTTCGATGGGGTCGAGCCGGCTCGCCTTACGTGCGGGGTACCAACCAAAGAAGACTCCCGTGGCAAAGCATACGGCAAAGCTCACGATGACGCTTGTAATGGAAACGCTCATGGGCATGCTGAAGAAAGTCTTTACGATTTCGGAAGCGGCGATGCCGAGCATGATGCCGATGACACCGCCCAGGAGGCTGATGATGACGGATTCAAACAGGAACTGGAACATGATGTCGCGGCTGCGGGCCCCGATAGCCATGCGTAACCCGATTTCCTTGGTGCGTTCGGTAACGGACACGTACATGATGTTCATAATGCCGATACCGCCTACGAACAAACTGATTCCTGCGATAATCGTGAGTACGAGCGATATCAGGTCCGAGGTGCTCGTGACCATTTGGATCATTTCTTCTTGCGTGAATACGCGGAACGGGTCGGTGGGCTTTGTCCAGTTGCGGCGTTCCTTGAGGATTCCCATAATCTCCTCGGTCGCCTTTTCGGCATAGCCTTCGCCGATGGAGTTCGCATAAATTTGCCGGATGTTCGTTGTCGCCGAGAACCTGCGCATCACGGTCTGGTAGGGCGTGAAAATCACGTCGTCGTTGTCTTGCCCAAAGTCGCCGGAGCCTTTAGCCTTCAAGGTGCCGATGACTTTCAGCGGAATGTTCTTGTAACGGATAGTCTTGCCGATGGGGTCGCCTTCGGGGAACAGGTTCTTTGCGACAGTCTGGCCTATAACGCAGACTTTCGCCATGCGGTCGGTGGCATCGTCGAACATCACGCCGTCTTCGATTTCGTAGTTGCGGATTTTGAGGTAATCGGCAGAAACGCCAGAAAGCGACGTGGGGGAGTTGTTGTTGCCGACAATGGCTTGCCCGTTCACGGTCATCATCGGGGAGACACCGTTAATGTAGGTTGCCTGCTCGCGGATGGCGATGACGTCGGCTTCTTCGAGCGATTCGGTAGATTCCATCTGCACGCCGCCGCGCCTGTCGCGGTTGGGCATGATGATGATGGCGTTCGAGCCCATCGAGGTCATCTGTTCCTTGATGGAGATGCGGGAGCCTTCGCCCATGGCGACCATGGCAATTACGGCTGCGACACCGATAACGATGCCGAGCACCGAGAGGAAGGTGCGCATGCGGTTGCGCAATAGGGCGCGGAGGGAGATTTTTATGAGAGTTAGTGGGGACATTATCAATTATCCATTATCAATTATCAATTATCAATTATCAAAAATCTCCGGTGGTGGCAGTGCTTCGTATGCGGCTTTTGCGTCTTGGATGTTCTCGTTGATGATGTCCTTCTTTACGAGTCCGTCGCGTAGCGTGATGGTCCGGCCGCTGAATGTAGCGATGTCGGGTTCGTGCGTCACGAAGGCGATTGTTTTCCCTTGCCGGTTGAGTTCCTGGAAAATCATCATGATTTCGTAGCTCGTGCGTGTGTCCAGGTTCCCGGTGGCTTCGTCGGCGAGGATAATTACGGGGTCGTTCACCAATGCGCGGGCGATGGCGACCCTCTGCTGCTGGCCACCCGAAAGCTGGTTGGGGAGGTGGTTCATGCGGTCGGCGAGCCCGACCCTTTCGAGCGCCTTGATTGCCCTGCGGCGCCTTTCGGCAGAGGAAACCTTCGAATTGTATAATAGAGGCAGTTCCACGTTCTCGATGGCGGTGGTGCGGCTCAACAGGTTGTAACTCTGGAATACGAACCCGATTTTTTGGCTGCGGATGCGGGCGAGGGCGTCGCGCTTGAGTTTTTCGGTGTGTTCGCCATCCAGTATGTAGTGCCCGGCGGTGGGCCTGTCCATGCACCCGAGAATGTTCAGCATGGTGGACTTTCCGGAGCCGCTTGCTCCCATGATGGTCACGAATTCGCCTTTGTGGATGTCGAAACTCACTCCTCGCAGCGCATGTACGGTCTCGTCGCCCATTTTAAAGTCGCGACGGAGGTTCTGGATAGAGAGAATAGGGGATGTGTCCAAAATAAATTCCTTTTTGCCGAATTAGATGCCTTGTTTTGTGATATGGATGCAACCTTTTTGTCAAAAAAATATATTTTTCATCACAAACCTTTAACAACAAGGGATGATAGATGAAAAAGTTAATAGCACTTTCGCTGCTCTCTGCCGGGATGGCTTTTGCTCAGACCGGTCTACAGGGCGGATCAGATGGTCTTCATCAAGTGAATGCCAAAACGTTGGGACAATGGAATTTCTCCTTCGGTCTGGGTGGTGATTTTGCATTGGATTCCTGGTCTCTTAGTCGTGGCGGTACTTATACCGATGAAAATGGCAAGACTTCTTCATTCAATGCCGACGACGCCTCGTTGTCGGGGAACGTGAACCTGGGTATCGGTTTGCTTGACTTCTGGGATATCGGTGCTAGCCTGCCGGTCTATTACGATCATGCCAATTCCGATGAAGGCTCCCCTGTGAGCGACGAAATGTGGTCTTCGGGCATGGGCGACGTGGATGTCTGGACCAAGCTCCGCGTCCCGTTCGACGACAATTTCTTCTTTGGCGTGGCTACGTTCCTTGAAATGTACATCCCGTCTGGAACTGACGGTGCCGGTGTGCGCCCCCGCCATGCTTGGTATCTTGACGACAAGGGCGTGACTTCGGCCTATTCTGGCGAAGGAATGGCTCTTTCTGCATCCCTTGCTTTGTCGCTTGATTTGACGAAATTCGGTTTTCCGCTCCGCTGGAACTTGAGCGGTGGCTTCCTCAAGGCTCTCGGCCACGATGCGGCCAACGTCGTTTCTTACGCTACGGCCCTGAACTTGGTTCCGGGTAACGCGGTTGACTTCTTCGTCGAATTCTCTGGTGAAATGCGCGTGGAAAAGACCGATTACCCGCGCGATCCGGTTGTTGACCCGATGCTCGTTACTCCGGGTTTCCGTGCTCACCTCGGCGACCATGTTGACTTGACGATGGGTGTCGACTTCTCTTCCCGCTTCTTCATGAACCCCGGATACAAATCGGGTGAAGAACGTGATAATTGCGAAAACTACCAGGTCCAGTTCCGCAAGAATGGCAAGTCTGCTACCTATTGCTATGCTTCCACCCCGATCATTGCCGGTGTTGCTGCCCTTGTGTGGCATTTCGATGCCCGCAAGAAGGCTTACGACGACCCGAAGATTATTACGAAGGGTGACAAGCTCGCCTCGAAGCAGTTCAATGATACCGATGGCGACGGCGTTCCGGACATTAAGGACAAGTGCCCGTACAGCAAGGCGGGCGCAACAGTCGATAGCCTCGGCTGCGGTATCGATACCGACGGCGATGGCGTGATTGATATTGATGACAAGTGCCCCGATACTCCGAAGGGCGTGAAGGTCAACGATGTGGGCTGCGTCGGCGATAGCGACGACGACGGTGTCATGGACGACCTCGACAAGTGCCCGGCCACTCCGAAGGGCTTCGCTGTGGATAGCCTCGGCTGCCCGTTCGATGCTGACAAGGACGGCGTTGCCGACATGCTCGACAAGTGCCCGAATACTCCGGATAGCATCAAGGTCTCGGCGGACGGTTGCCCTGTCGATACCGACAAGGATGGCGTTGCCGATTACCTCGACAAGTGCCAGAATACTCCGTTCGGAGCCAAGGTTGACTCTGTGGGTTGCCCGAAGGATTCAGATAAGGACGGCGTGTTCGATGGTATTGACCAGTGCCCGAACACCAAGAAGGGTGCCAAGGTCGATACTCTCGGTTGCGAACCGGACTTCGACAAGGATGGCGTTCCGGATGGCGTGGACCGCTGCCCGAATACTCCGGCCGGCTTCGATGTGGACAGCCTCGGCTGCGTGAAGGACGATGACAAGGATGGTGTCCCGGACAAGCAGGACAAGTGCCCGAATACTCCGAAGGGTATTACGGTGGACAGCGTCGGTTGTGCCCTCGACTTCGACAAGGATGGCGTCCCCGATCAGATTGACCAGTGCCCGAACACCTTGCCGGGTGCCAAGGTAGACAGCGTCGGTTGCGACCGCGATACCGACAAGGACGGCGTGGCCGATGGTATTGACCAGTGCCCGAACACTCCGAAGGGCGCTCCTGTGGATTCTACCGGTTGCTCTCTGGATAGCGATGGTGACCTTGTCCCGGATTATAAGGACAAGTGCCCGGGTACCCCGAAGGGAATCTCTGTCGACGCTAGAGGCTGCTCGGCCAGCAAGAAGGAAGACCTTGAGGTTCTCGGCCGCGGTCTCACCTTCAACAAGGGCACCGCTACGCTCTCTAAGGGCAGTGCGACCTCCATTGCGAACATCGTTGCCCTCATGAAGAAGGTTCCGACCTTGAAGCTCGAAATCCAGGGCTATGTCGGTGGCAATGGCAATGCCGAAAAGAACAAGAAACTCGCCCAGGATCGCGCCATTGCGGTGCAGAGCACCTTGATGTCCAAGGGTGTCGATGCCACTCGCCTCCGCACGGCAAGCTTCAGCGGCGAGGAAGCCAACCAGAAGAGCGGTAAGCAGGAACGCATCGAGCTCGTCGTCTTCTAATTTGAGTATGTCGTAAATTAGCCGTCCCCTTTAGGGTGACGGCTTTTTTTTGCGTTTTTTTTTAAGGTGCCCTGCAAATAGGGTAGGAAAAACGGGGCTTTTTAGGGAGCCGACTTGCAAAGTGGGGGAGAATGTTATAGATTTTGAGTAAACGAAGAAGGTGCAAAATGAACAAACAATATTTATGGGCGAAAATCGCCATTGTCGCTGCGTTTTCCGCAGCATCATCGGCCGCTTGGGCGGGGAACTGTTATTTTACGGGCGGCCATTACGAATCCGCTACTCATACGCTCTATTTAGAGTCTTACACCGATACATTGGCGGCAGTGGTTTTTGATCAAAGCGCCGTGAACTGCCTTAACCAAAATAACCCGAGCGGTATGAAAGTCGTTATCCTGCGCGACACACCGCTCAAAGCCAACTCGACGCTTGTGCTCCCGTTTGCGGCGACGGTAGATGATGATTGCATTGCTCTTTACGATGTTTACGATTTTAACAATCGGAGTGGAACGTGGGAGGCGGTAGGTTACAATACCATGGGCGGCGCATCCATGAATCAGCCGTACATTATGGCTGTTTTTACGGACAAAGCTAAGTGTCAGGATCGTCGAGAAATTCATTTCTTGGTGAATACTGATAATTTTGCGGTTACTCCTCAAGACCAGCAGCTAGAAAAATGGATGGGAAACAATACGGGAAATCCTGGTTTCACTCTTCGGGGAACTTACAAATACAAAAAGTGGGAATCTGGAGCATCCGGTATTAATAAAGTTTACGGCTACGCAGCTAAGGATATGGGCGGCGTTTCGGGTGGCCAGTTCGTCAAGATTGGTGGTGGCGCCTATCTTCCGCCTCTGCGTGCTTATCTAGAATATCGCGGTGATGGATTGGCGAAAAAATCTTCGGATAACAGAGAGGACTTTGAATTGCCCGAAACAATCGAGGTTCGCCTCATCGACGGAGACAGCACTATGTCCATCGGCAAGTTGAATCCGGTCACGGGTGAAATCCAGATGGATAGCCGCCGCTTCGATCTCAATGGCCGTGCCATCAACGGGAAGCCGGCAAACCATGGTGTGTATGTTAACAAGAAAAAGGCTGTTCGCTAATTAGGAGGGAGAGTCAAGATGAATAAGAAAGAATATAAAGCTCCGGAAATGGAAGTATTGGATCTCAAGCACCAGGCTCCTTTGCTGAGTGGCAGTAGTGAATGCACTGATGGAGATTATTGCGACGAACTTGGTTTCGACATTCGCAGTACGGACCATCCGAAGGCATAGCACAAGCATCATCCGTTCAAGGATTTTTATGGCGTCCCCTCTCGAAGGGGATGCCTTTTTATTGCCCTCGATAGGTTGCAAAGTCATATTTGAATATTCTATAGCGGGCACACTAGCGATGGTGGTTCGGCGTGATTTTTTCAGATTATTTGATTTGTAAATAATTGTTATCGTCAATTTCTTTTTGCGAAGTTGGATAATATTATTTAATTACATCTTTGATAAAGAATGTAATAACAGAGCGGTTTGTAGCGATGCATGTATTTGTGTCGTTGAAGTACGCTTCTTTTGTATGTAATCTTTCAAAAAGATTATTTTGTGTAAATTAATTCCCTATTTCTGTAAGAATTGTAAGAAATAAAACATTAAATTACTTTGTTTTGTTTTTGAAATTTTGCTTTTCTCGCATTGCCAAGGTGTATGTCCTTTTATAGATTTTGCGCACAAAAGAAAAGGTGGGAACAATGAATACAAACTATTCGGCCTTCGCGAAGGTCGCTTTGTTTTTGATGGTCGCCGTGATGGCAACGTCCGCATGGTGCGCTCGTCCGAGTGAATCACCGACTTGCACGTTTACAGGCGGCGCCTATTACAAATCCAATAACACTGTGTATCTGGAGTCCTTCGCTGAGAAAGGTGCTCTTGTTAAATATGATGCAAGTGCAGCATCTTGCCTTAATAAAAACGCTTCTGATCGTTTGAAGGTCACGATTGAACGCAGCGCAGCCCTTACGCAGAATTCGACGCTTATTTTGCCGATTGCGGTGAGGAAAAGCGGCCAGTATACCAGTTCCTGTGTCAATATGTATGATATCTACAATTTCAGCAAAGTGAACGGTAAGTGGATTGCTGATGGCAAGAATATGCAGGACAAACTTTCTGCCAACAGGCCGGCTCTGATTGTTGCCGATACAAAATCGAGCAAATGCAAAGACATTAAGGAAATTACATTCCTGGCCCAGAGTTATAACAACAACCCGGCGCCTGCACATGATCAAAATCTCGAACTTTGGTTGCACGATAATAGCGCACATACCGAGAGCTTCGTATTTGCCGGAACATACAGCTATGTTGAATGGAAAGCGGGTGATGGCAAAATTGGTAAGGTTTACGGCTATGCGGCCAGGGATAAGGGCGCAGTCACTGCCGGCCAATTTGTGAAGGTCGGAACGGGTGCAAATATTGCTCCTCTTCGCGCTTACTTGCGGTACAAGGGTCGTGGCCTGGCCAAGGTTTCTAGCGATGCTGTTGAAGAAGAAGATTTGCCCGAAACGATTGAAGTTCGTCTCCACGATTCTGACAGCACGCTCTCCATCGGCAAGTTGAACACCATCACGGGTGAATTCAAGATGGAAGGCCGTCGTTTTGATTTGAATGGCCGTGCGGTTGGCGAAAAGCCTGCTAATCACGCCGTGTACGTTGACAAGAAGAAAGTGGTTCGTTAATTTTTGGGGGAAGCAAAATGAAAAAGAAAGAATATGTTGCGCCAGAAATGGAAGTGATGGACCTCAAGCACCAGGCTCCCCTGCTGAGCGGCAGCGGCGAAGAGACATGTGATGATGGAGATTATTGCGACGAACTCGGCCTCGATATCAAAGGAAGTGTGCAACCCAGGGCATAGTTCCGTGCGTCCGCTCGACGAAGCGTTTTTTGCAATCCTGCGTTTGGCTCTAGGGGCCGCGCAGGATTTTTTATTTGACCTTGATGCGTCGCAGTGGAGTGCGTTGTATTCCATGGCGAAACAGCAGTCCCTGATGGGGGTTGCTTTCGACGGCATTTCCAAGCTCCCCAAGGAGAAACGCCCGCCAAAGGAGCTCATGCTGCAATGGTCGTGCGTTGCCGAGTCTGTCCGTGGCGTAAACGACAAGATGAATCGCGAAGCTGCCCGTATTACGCGCCTGTTCGAGGAGAACGGCCGCCGAGGCGTTATCCTCAAGGGCCAGGCGAACGCGCGGCTCTACCCCAATCCGCTGGCGCGGCAAGCTGGCGATATCGATATCTGGATTCCGGGCGGGTTCCGTGGCGTGGTAGATTTTTTGAAAGGACTCGGCCTGATTTCGAACGGCAAGGACCTCAAAGGCATTTTCCACCATGTGGAGATGCACGGCGAAGGCGGAATCCCCATCGAAGTCCATTACAAGCCCGCGTCGGGCATCCCGTTCCGGGATGGCGAATTCCAGAAATTCCTTTTGGACGAGGTCAAGAGCGCGGCGCTCGTTCCCGAGGGGTTCTATGCCCCGTCTATCAAGTTTGCGCTGGTGATGCAGCTGGCGCACTTGCAACAGCATTTCTTTAGCAAGGGCCTGGGCTTGCGGCAGTACATGGATTACTATATGCTGCTCCTCCATTCCACCGAAGAAGACCGTCGCGAAGTCGCCGCGGTGATGAAGCGCCTCTCGATGATGCGGGCGTGCTCCGGCGTGATGTGGGTGCTCGGCCACGTGTTTGCGCTGGAGCGGGAAAAAATGCTTTGCCCACCCGATGCATGGCGCGGGCGTCGCCTGCTCCGCCAAGTCTTGGAAGGTGGAAATTTTGGACAATTCGGCAAGGAATACCGGCTGCGGGGTGTGCCGCGCTGGTTTAACGACAGGTTGCGGATGCTCCGCTGGCTGTCGTTCGATCCGGTGAACGTGCTGTTCAAGGAACTGCGCTACTGGCGTGCCACGCTTTTCCTGATTCCGCTGCGCATAAAAAAACGCGAGTTCTTCCTCAAAAGAACCCGCGAAGAATAAATGCTAGATTACTGTGCGGCTGCTATTAGTCGTATATAATCGATGCCGAGAAATATGGCTTGCAATGGAGCTCTTTGTCATTGCCCCAGTGGTCGGGCCCACCTGCGACCATTCTGACGCCTTTTCTGCCGATGCTCGTTTTGACGGTGTTGGAAAATCCAGATTTGTCCCAAACACCTTTGAGAATGTCGTCGCATTCTCTTCTTGTAAGTGTGTGCCAATCTTTGTTTTTCCGGGTGCTTTCAATATTGGGTTCTTTAACTTCTCCCTCGTATGCGTACAGTCCATCGTGAATAAAGGCTGCTGCGTTGTATATGTGGGCTCCTTCGTCATCCATGGCGATATAGGTTGGCATTTCCCTTCTAAGTTTTTCTGGGACGGAGGCTCCGTCTGTTAAGAACCCTTTTTTGAAGGTTATGTCCAGCGTAGCTCTTGCATTTTTTTTGCCAATGCTTTTGGCTGAACGTTTTATTTTCACTATGATGCGGGCGTCTTCCAAGAGTTCAATGACGTCCCCTTCGTCTACTGGATCGAATACAAATTTTTTTTTGACCTCAACGCCTGTTACGGTGATTTCGTTTATGCCAAACCAGTATTTTAAAATGCCCATTGTGCCTCCATGGGTGTTTCGTGTAACATAAAAATAATATATAACAGAAAATAATAAAAAGAAATAGTTTACCCTTATTTAAGTGTATAAGTTTGTTTACGTTTGTTGAAATGGCCGATATGGTGCAAAAAAAAGGGGCCGCGACCCTGGAATCGCGACCCTTCCGGCCTTTCGGCCTATCCTCCAACCCCTGGATGATAGAGGTTTAATCCTTGACGCAGCGGATGGACAAGGTCTGGGATATTTGATCTGCAGGCATTGTAAACGGTTTTCCGTTGTCCATGATGAGGCCGAGTATCGACCAGGTCCCGTCATCACCTTGTTCAAGGAAGGCGAATATTTCAAGAGTGAAATCGCCAAATCCAATTGGTGGCAGGTATTTCGAGGCGTACCATCCGAAACCGTCGTTTGCCTTGAATTCCTCGCAGCCTGGGTAATCAGGGCAAAATCCGGAAGCATATTCCACAAGACGCATCAGACGAGTCCATTCTTCGTGAGTCGGAATGTGCCAGCCGTTGGGACAGATGCTCTGGAAGTGCCCCCCTTCCATTATGATGGTATCGGCGCCAATCACGTCATGTTCTGCGTACCGGAAAAAGGTGTTCCAGTATGTGGAATCAAGGGAATTCATGTATTTGGTGAAGAATCGCTCGCGGCCCTGGGTTAATCTGTATATAGAGGAGTCGAGCCCGATGGCGGGATGGATGGAATCGTTGCTGTATGTCAGGTTTTCTGCCATCCATGTAAACGGGGTCCCTTCGATGTTGTATGTGACCGTCTTGTAGGTTTTTCCGTCGCGGTCGTCGGTCATGGTGCCGGTTTCGAAATTCACTTTTTCAGTTATTTTGTATCGTCCGGGTTCTGCCGTCCATGCTCCCGATAGGCACGTGAAGTTCAGGTATTGGTCTTCGTACCCATCTGTTTCTACTGTATCGCCTTCGCGTGCGGCAGTACATTCGCCTAAACTGTATAACGCTGCGAGGAATCCCGTTACGAAGGCTTTCTCGCTATTGCTTGCATAATCAACGTCATTAAGGCTCCATCTCAGAAGATTCTTTAATAAGGCTGCTTTGACGGAATCGACTGCTGTGAAGTTTCCTGATTTGCTAAATGCGTTGACTGCTGACGCTGAGTAATCGGGCGCAGTGGAATACATATGAAGAGAGTAATTGTTTAAGTCGACGCCGGAATAGGTGTATATATATATGAAGCTTTCAACTCGATATGCCATGAGCACTTTGTTACTGTCCTGGACAAAATCACTCTTGTCAAAATTGAACGTCCCGTTGTATACTCCCACGGCTTCCAGAATTTCCTGATCGGCTTGCTGTTTTGCCGTTGCGAAAGCGGTCCCGTTTTTAAATAGATGCTTTATGCGGGCCGCTTCAAGGCGGGTCATTATGTTGATCGCAATGTCATCAGTCGTGCGCAAATCGACGAGCGCACTGTAATTGTGATTGAGAGGGCCCATTAGGCTATAGTGAATTGTGTCGGAGAAATCCTTTAAATCATCTTTGTTGACGAGTTCCCATTCACTATCGTCATAGATTTCGGGCAAGAGTTCGACCAATACATAGGGGCTGTTCAGTGAGATGCTGTCAAAGCTGAATTGCCCGGTTTTGTTTGTACAACGGGTGAAATAGAATTTTCCCGTTGCATCCAGCGTGAGCGAGTCCAGTTCGGACAACCTTAAAACAGAGCCGTAGCGGATAAAGGAACCCTGCATTGAAAGAGAGTCGAACGAAGTGGGCGTTACGGAAGCGTTCGCAGTCGAGGTGCCCGTTCCCACCGCTCTTCCAGATATAGTGAAGTTCTTTGCCTGGAGGCCTCTCTCTTCTGCTGTGCCTCCATCGGCAATAGACTTGCTATCTTCGGAGCATGCGATGAGGGCCAAGGCAAGCAATACCGTCGCCTTGCAAACCATTTGTTTGACTATTCCTGAGTAATTCATGGTATCCTCCTAACCCTTTTTGTTTGAATTTTTGTTTGTCATCGGGAACAACTGCATGTTCAGGCGGTAGACCTCGTCTGTCGCAGCATTTTTTGTCGCGATGGCGATAATGCGCTTGCGGCATTCGGCGATTTCTTGCACGATTTCTTCGTAGGCGTCGTGCGTGATGCCGAGCGTGATGCCCGAAAAGTGACGTTTGTCCTGGGCGACTCCTTCGATGGCGTCGAGCGCGAACTGCCCCATTTGGCGGTGCATTCCGCGGACGGCCACGGGGGTCACGTCCATGTTGCCTGTCGTCACGGATTTTTCTGTCTGGATATAGTTTCCGTTGTCGTCCTTCTTGAGCAGGTCCGCCTTGAGAAGGAACTTCAGCGTTTCGCTGACTTCGGCGGCCGTGATTTCCGGGCGGCAAGCGTGGGCGAGCGCGAGTGGCTTCGCACCCGGCATCGAGGGTGCCAGTTCACGGATGACCGGATTCTTCCAGTCTTCGAAAAAGCGGAATGCGTCGCCTTCCAGGATTTTGGTCTTGTGGGCTTCGGCAATCGAAAGCATCTTTTTGAAGATTGTTTTTTTGTCGGCATCCTTTTTCGCGTGGTCGAACTTGACCATCTCGGCAAAGTATTCCTGTTCGTAGTCCGCCAGGTGCATCGCCTTTGCGACGCGTTCCACGGCTGCGTCGCTCAGGTTAAACCGGCCCTCGCTTACGTATTTAAGGTAGACTGGCGAAGAAAAGCCTGCTGCCTGTGCGAACTCCGGCCAAGTAAATGCGGACTTGGCCTTTCTGTCGGCGTAATAGTCCGCGATGTACTGGCGGTAGTTTGCGTATTCTAGTACATCTTTCATTGTTTCCTCCTAACCAAACGGCCTCCTGGTTTTTGAGCCCCGTACCGTTTACGCTTTTAATATACATCGAAAAAATGAAAAAGTCAATAGATTTCACAATAAATAATTGTTGTTTTTGTTAAAATTTAGGCATTTGTTTAAATTTTGTGATAAAAATAGTGAAATTTCACAATAAGAAGACGCGGCAATTCGCTAAAAACGGCAAAAAAAGAAAGGCGGGCCGAAGCCCGTCTTCCTTTTCCTCCTACCCAGATTGTTTGATAATGACCGAAATATCAGTTTTTGATGCAGCGGACCGCTCCTTTCGAGTAGAAATCGAGCTCTCTGGTTCCGCTAAAGTCGTTTATTTGTTCATTCTTGAAACTGAATCCTCTTCTGCCGCCGGCTAGGAATTCTATGGTATATATGGTGGAATCTGCTACGACAAAAATGTCATCAAAGAGACAAAGCGTTGACATAGAGATATAAAAAATAGAAGATACGTCATAGTTGGCTGATTCGCCATATATGTAACTGTTGGATGTGATTGTTTCAAGCGTATAGGCGGGTACGATGCTGTTTAATCCAAATCCTGTGGCTGTTTCGTCGTAGAGGGCTGGTACAACCTTATCATATTCAACTCCGTACTCGGTTCCCATATTTTGCAGTAGCGTTTTCCAGTCGTTCCAAGTCGGGACTCTCCATCCGTCCGGGCATATCCCTTGATAGTTTTTTTGTGTTAATTCAGGAAGGTTCTCTCTCTCTGTAACATAACATTCTGTTATGCTTGTATCTTTTTTGGGAATCAAAAAACAGGTGTCAACTTCGGTTTTTTCTATATCATCGTATCCGAGATTCATTGAGGCCATCCAAGTATAAGCGTGTCCATACGCGAGGTTTGCCATTTGAGGATTCGAACTAATGCGATCAAAATCGTATAGATAATAAGAAATGTTGCCCGACAAATTGGTCCTTAGTGCGCTGTCGATGCTTAAAGAAATTGTGTCTGTAAAATCAAGGTTTTCTGCCATCCAGGTTTGTGCTCCTTCGGCCCAGTTGTAAGTAACCGTCTTGTATGTCTTGCCGTCGCGAACGTCTTCCATTGTTCCTTCCGTATGATTTATCTTTTTGAATCCGAGAACCCATTTCTTGGAACGACACACCACGTCGAAGTACCCCCAATAGTGATTGAGAGTATGAACTTCGTCTTCTCTAGACTCGGTGCATTCTCCAAGATTGTTTCGACGGGCGTAATAGGCGACTTCATATTCAACCGCTTTCAGGGCGTTCGAATAGAATTTTTTCAATTCATCACTGAAATCGGAGACAGCTTCTGGTAGAGCGAATGGGATGGAGTAATCAATGGGAAGTTGTAATCCGTAATTGATAGTGTCCAGCATGCTCAAGTTAAATAACAGTTGGGCGACAAAAGACAATTCGGTAATGCTGTCGCTCAGATTTTCAAAGGATCCCAAGTCCTCGTATATCCCGAGGCTTTCGAGAACGGCGCGTTCTGCCAATTGGTTGGCTTCGTCAAAGGAATTGCCTTCGGCAAGGTAATTCAACAAGTACGGGGCCTTGGCGTTTGTCAACCGATTGAGGCTAATTTTGCTTTTTTCCCGTAAATCAACGACGGCCTTGAACCAATCGCGATATGCGGTAATGGGCACACACTCCATGTTGGTGCTATCGACCGGCACGTAGACGGAGTCGTAAAGTTCCCGAGTCTCGATCAGCACGTACGGACTGTTCAAGGAAAGGTCCTTGAATTCAAAGCGACCTTCATCGTTGTCGATTGTGTCCACGAAGGTTTGTCCTGTTGTATCGAACGTTACGGAATCTAGTTCGTGAACGGTTACGATGGTTCCTTTTGCGGCAAGTATAAAGCCGACGGGATTTTCAGAACCTTCCGGCTTCCTTAGTCTCGGCATGACATCGCCGGCTCGGCCAGACAGCGCGTAGATGCGCGTCTCTTCTGTGGAGCCGCCCATGGAACCTACGGGCCGCACGCTTTCGTCGTTGGAGCAGCCCGAAAACATCAGGATGAGTACAAGTGCCATGACTAGGCAGAATGCCGTCCCGATAAAATCGTACACTAGCGTGTTTTGTGTTTTGTTTTTCATGGTTTCCTCCTAACCCTTTTTATTGATACCCTTTTTTGTCATCGGGAAGAACTGCACGTTCAGGCGGTAGACTTCGTCTGTCGTCGTTTCCCTTGTCGCGATGGCGATGAGGCGCTTGCGGAAGGCATCGATTTCTTCTACGATTTCGTCGAAGGATTCGGTCGTGATGCCCAGCGTAAGGCCCGAGAAATGGCGCTTGTCCTGTTCTACGCCTTCGATGGCCTCCAAGGCGAATTCGCCCATCTGACGGTGCATTCCGCGGACGGCCACGGGGGTCACGTCCATCGGCCCGGTCGTTATCGACTTGTCGGTTTGTGTGTAATTGCCGTTCTCGTCTTTCTTCAGCATGCCGGCCTTGACCAGGAAGTTCAGCGACTCGGTCACCTCGGCGGCCGTAATTTCGGGGCGGCAAGCGCGGGCGAGCGCGAGCGGCTTTGCGCCGGGCATCGCTGGGGCGAGTTCGCGGAGTACCGGATTTTTCCAGCTCTCGAAGTAACGGAACGAATCGCCTTCCAGGATTTTGGCTTTGTGTGCGTCGGCAATCGCAAGCATCTTGTTGAAGGCGGCCTTTTTGTCGGCGTCCGTCTTTGCACGGTCGAACTTGACCATTTCGCGGAAATATTCCCGTTCGTAATCGACGAGGTGCATGGCCTCCGCAACGCAGTCGGCGTTCGCTTCGCTCAGATTGGAGCGTCCCTCGCTCACGTATTTCAGGAATACCGGCGACGAGAACCCCGCATCGCGTGTGAACTCCTGCCAAGTGAACGCGGACTTGGCCTTTTTCTCGGCGTAGTAGTCCGCGATGTACTGGCGGTAGCTCGTGTATTCAAGTACATCTTTCATTGTTTCCTCCTAGCAAACGACGTCTTGACTTTGTGGCCCTTGTCGCTTGTGTTTTTAAATATATACCACCTTTTTGAAAAAGTCAATAGTTTTGTGATAAAAAATATGCGATTTTAGCTAAAAATGAGCAATTTTCTAGAAAATCAATAAAAAATGCAATATTTTGTGATACGTATAACATAATTTCTGTGTAAAAATTGGCCATGACGTGGCCACCGGAGTGCAAAAAAAAGAAAGGCGGGCCGAAGCCCGTCTTCCTTTTCCTCCTATCCCAATCAGGGGTGCTTTTGGATAAGTGGGAGACTAGTCTTTTATGCAGCGGACGGAACCGGAAATATACTCAAACGGGGGTGTGCGGCCTAATGCTGGTAGAGGTAAATAACCGTCTATCACAAAGAAACCATAACTTCCACGTTTCAATCCGAAGCCAGTCGGATCCCCTAAAGGCGAATCGTACAAAATCTCCCGTATCCAGCCTATTTTTTCGTCTTCTTCAAGATCTTCATATTTCTTGGGAATAGAGGGCTGGTACCATTCCATTAGATAATCCGACAATGTATTCACTTCATTCGTTGCTGGAATATGCCACCCCTCAGGACAAAGACCCTGATAAATTCCTTTTTCAGTCATAACCGATTCAACATGCGACACGGATTTTAATTGGAAGTAACGTCCTTCACGCTCGCTGCAATCGCTCATAGCTGTCATTGTATCTCCTCCCGCACGAAAGTCGTACTTGTTAAACCATAGTCCTATACAAGAATCCGTTGATGGATACACCAAAGAAGAGTCTATATTTAGCGCACCTTCTACGAAATACAAGTCGCAATACTCTGTACTTTCTTCGCATGGAATATGCAGACTATCTATAGCATATGTTAAATTTTCCGCCATCCATGTTTGTGTTTTGCCGTTTAAATCATATGTTACGGTCTTGTAGGTTTTCCCGTCACGTTCATCTGTCATCGTTCCCATGGTATGTTCCATTTCTTTATACAAGAATTTCCATTCTCCAGAACGGCATCTTACTGTAACGTCAAAGTTCAGCCAAGACGAAGGAAGGGCTTCAAGTGAATCCCCTTCTTTTTCGGCTGTACACGTTCCCGCGTCAAGCATTTTTGCATAGAAATTTCCCAAGAACAACGGGGTCTGCTTCACGAGATCCATCGCTTCCGTCAAGTAGCGCTTCTTCAAGGATTCCTTGTCACATGTAATATTACCGCACTTTTCAAAATATGTAGCAATTGTGTCTACCGACGAGTGTTCTACAAAGTCAGCAATAAACGCTATATATTTCGTATAATCTTGATTTTCTATATTCTCTATGTCGCCTTTGTCGTACGAATCGTTATACGTACCAAACGCTTGAAGAACTTCTTTACTTGCTTGTTTCTTTGCGTCGGCGAATTTCATTCCCGAATTTGTCAAATAAACTAAGCGAATACTTTCTAAATAAGTCTTCGTGTTGACTGCAAAAGCGTCCGACTGGCGTAAATCAACTATGTTGTATTGGTGACCCGAATATCCTACCTCAATTTTCGCATAGGGACTTTTTACAGATAGATTGCCGATAACGAAAAAAGAAGCACCTGGATTGTATAGACGATCCGAGACGCCAGCTGCCACTCTTATTGGATCAAAAGTGACAGAGTCTAATTCGGATGCAGCAAAGAAGGTGGTTCTTTCGGGCGAATAGATTTTTATTCCCCTATAAGTCGTCATTGGTTCTTCAATCTGGATGCTGGAACTTGAAGCGGGGGCATTTTCTTCGCTTGAAGACGAAACGTTCGAATCGCTTGAGGTTTCGATCGAAGAATTGTTCGCTGCCAAGCTGTTGTCTTCGAAACAGGCGACAAATACGAGTGGCACCAAAAACGCTATGAGTATTTTTTCGATTTTCATAATCTTCCCTCCTTTGTTTAATCCTTGACGCAACGGACAAAAAGTGGATTTTTATCTACATATACTGTTAGGAGTTCCACGCTTTCTATGCTGACATAAGCCCAGTTTGTGTTTTGGATGAAAACCGCGCTTATCCTAGAATCATAAACAGGAATATGTAAATTCTGATCAAAATGAACTGTACTGTCGATTTTAACGGCATATACCGACCCGGTTTCTGCATCAGATTCTCCGAATCCGGCGATTGCCATAATATCTTCAAATCTTAACAGGTCCAAATTAAGCTTTTCTGTCACATAGTCACGCAACGTTTGCCATTCATTTGCGTCGGGAAGATGCCATCCATCAGGGCATATCCCTTGGTAGGTTTTTGAGGCCGCCTTTACAGAATCCGTTATGGCCCAAATTTTTTCGTAGTCAAGATACTTCTTTTCTACTTGCATGCGGTCGCAATATGAATATTTTTGTTCTTCGATGCAGGATTCGTAGGGAACCAGTGCTATAGAATCGGGCAAGTTCATGGCTTCATGCCAAAAATAGAGGCCGTCTGCGGAATTATATTTCAGGTTTTCGGCAAGCCAGGTTTGCGTTTTGCCATCAATGTTGTATGTTACGGTCTTGTATTTTGTGTTATCACGGGAGTCTGTCATCTGTCCAAAGACGGCTCCTACGCTATCAGAGACGGCATAATGAATTAGATAAGACCATGTTCCCGTTTTACAAACAAAGTCAATCTCTTTAAGTTCGCTAAGAGGATAATTTTTAGGTTCGCTATAAGGATATGTGGTGCTGTAACCTTCGTTTTCGGCAGTGCACTGACCAAGGCCATAAATGGCGGCCATGAAGTTCTGCATGTAGTCTTGCAAAGATGCCTTTTCGTCTTTGTCAATCCATTCTGATTTGATCCAACTGTCCACGTTTTTATCAAGAAAGTCCTTTATGGAAGAATCCGCATTAAATGAGCCAGATCCGCCAAACGAATTCGTTATGCGCAACGTAGATACCGGCGTATAATTGGTCATAAGCCAAACGCTTAGATTGTCTGCCATTAGAATTTCCGTGCGGTTTTCATCAGAAACGATCTTGTCAAAGCGGTAAGGAACGCCATAGATGCCCAAAGCACGGAGTATTTCACTTTCGGCCGTCGCTTTGGCGTCTTCAAAGCTCATTCCTTGGCTCATCAAAGTCAGCATACGACCTGTCACTATGGTCGTTACCACGTTGATGCCGACATTCCTAGACTCTCGCAAATCAACGATTAGACTATATGGTATATAATGAACGTCGTTCACGTAGCATACATCTGCCCAAGCAATTTTTTCTTCCGCTTCATTATATGTGCAGCAAGGAGAAGACAGCTCAAGCATAACATAAGGGCTATTCAGCGAAATGTTATCAAAACTGAACACCCCCGTAGAATCTTCACTGTGACTATAGTAAACCGCACCTGTTGTTTGGAAAGTGAAGGAATCCAATTCAGACATTCTTATGATAGAACCCGGAAAAACTGAACTGATCAATCGAGTCGCAGAGGAGTCGAAGAGTGAGTCAATGATAACGGGCTCGAATCGTCTTGCCTGCGCGACCACCTTGATGTTTTCGAGAAATGCGGTTTCTTCGGTGTAGCCACCGTCGTTGGAACATGCTGCGAACATCAAGGCGAGCAGCATCGCCATTTTGCAGGCCAGGTGCCTGCTGATTCTTGAATAATACATGGTTTCCTCCTAGCCCTTTTTATTGATACTCTTGTTTGTCATCGGGAAGAACTGAACGTTCAGGCGGTAGACTTCCTCCGTTTCAGTGTTTCTCGTTGCGATGGCGATAATCTCCTTGCGGAATTCGGCGATTTTCTGCACGATTTCTGCGTAGGCTTCCCGCGTGATGCCGAGCGTAAGGCCCGAAAAATGCCGTTCGTTTTGCGGCACGCCCTCGATGGCCTCCAGTGCAAATTCGCCCATTTGGCGGTGCATGCTGCGGACGGCCACGGGGGTCACGTCCATCGGGCCCGTCGTTATGCCCGTCTCGGTCCGTGCGTAATTTCCGTCTTTGTCTTTTTTGAGCAGGTCTGCTTTGATGAGGAAGTTCAGCGACTCGGTCACCTCGGCGGCGGTAATTTCGGGGCGGCAGGCGCGGGCGAGCGCGAGCGGCTTTGCCCCGGGCATCGAGGGGGCGAGTTCGCGGAGAACCGGATTCTTCCAGCTCTCGAAATAGCGGAACGAATCGCCTTCCAGAATTTTTGCCTTGTGTGCGTCGGCGATCGCGATCATCTTGTTGAAGGCGGCCTTTTTTTCGGCGTCGGTCTTTGCATTGTCGAGCTTGACCATTTCGCAAAAGTAATCCTGCTCGAAATCGACAAGGTGCATTGCCTGGGCCACGCGCTTCGCGGCGGCGTCGCTCAGGTTGAGGCGGCCTTCGCTCGCGTATTTAAGGTGAACTGGCGAAGAAAAACCCGCTGCTCGTGTGAACTCCTGCCAGGTGAATGCCGACTTGGCCTTTTTCTCGGCGTAATAGTCCGCGATGTACTGGCGGTAGTTCGTGTATTCTAGTACATCTTTCATGGTTTCCTCCTAACGAATTTAAATATAAACCCCATTTTTTAAAAAGTCAATAGATTTATCATAAAAATATTTAGTAATTAACGAAATTTGGCCAATTTTTATGCATCTAACAAAAAATAGTGATTTATGATAATACAAATAACATATTATAAACAAAAAAAGAAAGGCGGGCCGAAGCCCGTCTTCCTTTTCCTCCTAGCCTCCAAAATCGGGAATGTGGCTAGTTCTTTATGCAGCGGACGATTACCTCGCTTTCAAGGGTTCTGAAAGACATGTTCCCGTAATACTCGTATGTTTTCGTTGACGTATTAAAGCCTGTACTAATATTGAAATAATAAGCGGGTGGGTAACCCATGCGTATTTCGTTAGTGTCTGGCACGGAAGCGAAAAAACCTCCGGAAATTTCCCTAAAACCCATGAACAATTCAGGGGGATCTGAGTCGAGAAGAGTCACTGCCGTCAGTTCCGAGTATCCAAAACCGCTTCCAGCGATATCACTAAGCTTAGCTCCTTGCCTGGTTACGTTTTCAAGTAGAAGGTTCCAATCTTCTTTATTTGGAATGCGCCATCCGTCCGGGCATACTCCCTGATGTGCTGTGGGGCCCGTTTTCGAAGTGAATGCAGAATAATCCATACGGACGCTCCAATATTTACCTGTGCAATATTCGTAGAAGGAGTTTACTGTATTAGAATATAGGCATTCGCCTGTTTCTGACTCCTCAATGCAAAATTCGTAAGGCGTTTTGTTGTCAAGGTTTGCTGCTAGGCATTGTTCTTCCACGGCCACGGTATCCCAAGTTTCATCTACTATGTTGCCATCGTCGTCATATGTAGTTTCACGCGAAAAGACGGCGGTTAGATTGAGGTCGGCCTTACTAAGGTTCATTGCTGCAAGCCACGTGTATTGACGGCCATAAAATTCACAGGAAGGATCGGTTTGCCGACAGTGGGTGCTTCCGAGCAAATTTATTTTTAGGGCGCTATCGGCGCTTTCAGATGTCGTATCCGCATAGTTTAAATTTTCGGTCATCCAAGTTTGCGTGACACCGTCCCAATCATATGTGACCGTCTTATAGGTTTTGCCATCGCGGTTGTCGGTCATTGTTCCGCTTGTGTAGTCTATCTTTACCCATCCCTGCACCCATTTTTGTGAACGGCAGACTATTGTTGCGTGTATGAAGAAATTGTTTTGCACGTCGGGACGATTTTCGGAGGGACCAACGTAGTGTGTCTCGTTTTCACGGGATTCCGTGCAGGCTCCGAATCCTTTTCTATGGACGTAGTAACCAATCTCGTAATCGATCATCTTCAGGGTATTCAAATAGACTTGTTCTGCGGTTTCTCCCAGTGCGGTGACCGCAGCAGGCGATATGCCGTAATAAAAGTCCATTATTTCTGCTAGACTATAATCAAAAGACGAGGTGTCCATGCGCGCAAGATGGGACATCATCTGCAATACGTAAGATAATTCCCCGTTTACGCTTTCTAGGCTTTCAAAATCCCCTAAGTCTTCGGATATGCCAAAGTTCTCAAGGACTTCCTGTTCTGCTTTTTTGCTTGCAGCGGCAAAGCCCATTCCTTCGGCAAAATATTTTTTGACAAGCGGGATTTTCATATAAGTTAACGAGTTGACGCTAATTTCGTTATACTTCCGTACATCGACAATTGCGCTTAAAGGGATGGGATATTTTGTAGAATCCGAAGTTCCACAGTAGGTGGGGAGGGCCCCCTCCCAGCCAGCCTCTCTCAGCGAGTCGTAATTGCAGGGAACGTCGAAAGTCATCGGATAAGCGTAGGATCCCCACACGCCAAGTTGTCGACAATCGAAGGCGGTACAGGAATCTTGAATCTCGATTAACGCATATGGGCTAATCAGGGAAAGATCTCCAAAAGCAAATTGTCCGTTCTGGTTGTCTATGGTGTCTACATATACGCGGCCCGACTCTTCAAGAGTTAGGGAATCCAGTTCATGAATGATCACGACGACCCCCTCCTTGACGCGCACGAGTCCATCACTTGACGCAATCGCTTTATGCATCTTCATCAATTTCGGATGGATGTCTCCAGCTCGGCCCGACAGTGCGTAGATGCCGGTTTCCTCTTCGGCGCCGCCCAGGGAGCCTACGGGCTGCTTGGATTCGCTGTCGGAACAGCCCGAAAACATCAGGATGAGCGCAAACGCCATGACCAGGCAGAAGGCCGTCCCGATAAAGTCGTACACAATCGTGTTTTTAATTTCCTTTTTCATGATGTCCTCCTAGCCTTTTTTGTTGATACTCATGTTTGTCATCGGGAAGAACTGCACGTTCAGGCGGTAGACTTCGTCTGTCGCAGTTTCGCTTGTCGCAATCGCGATGATTTCCTTGCGGAATGCGGCAATCTTCTGCACGATTTTTTCGTAGGCCTCCCGCGTGATGCCGAGGGTGAGGCCCGAGAAGTGCCGCTCGTTCTGCGGCACGCCCTCGATGGCGTTGAGGGCGATTTCACCCATCTGGCGGTGCAGCCCGCGCACGGCCAGCGGGGTGAAATCCATCGGGCCGGTCGTCACGGTTTTGTCGGTCTGTTTGTAGTTCCCGACCTTGTCTTTCTGGAGCAGGTTCGCCTTGACCAGAAAGCTCAGCGATTCGCTGACCTCGGCTGCGCTGATTTCCGGGCGGCAGGCGTGGGCGAGCGCGAGCGGCTTCGCCCCCGGCATCGCGGGAGCCAGTTCGCGGAGCACCGGGTTCCTCCAGCTTTCGAAAAAGCGGAACGATTCCGCATCCACGATTTTTGCCTTGTGGGCTTCCGCGATGGACAGCATTCTGCTGACTGCCGCCCTTTTTTCGCCGTCACTTTTTGCATGGTCGAGCTTGACCATTTCGACAAAGAATTTGCGTTCATATTCGGCCAAGTGCATGGCCTGGGCCACGCGTTCTGCGGCAGCCTCGCTCAAGTTGAAGCGCCCCTCGCTTACGTACTTGAGGTAGACTGGCGACGAGAATCCGGCCATTGTTGCAAACTGCTGCCAGGAGAATGAGGATCTCGCCTTCCTGTTGGCGTAGTAGTCCGCAATGTACTGGCGGTAGCTCTTGTATTCAAGTAGTGGTTTCATTGTTCCTCCTAGAGGCGGGTTCGGGGGTGGGCCCCTGCCCGTCCTTGTAAATCAATATACCATCTAATTTCTGAAAAACAATAGTCTACAATATGAAATTTTAATTTTTGTGCTAAAATTAGCAAATTTTGACAAAAAATCAAAAAATTTTGATTTCTACAATATGAAAAAGGATTGCCTTTCCACAGACAGCGCACAGTACAATCAGAATTCATTAATCAATACGAAAAGAAGGCGGGCCGAAGCCCGTCTCCCTTTTCCTCCTATCCTCAGGTTTCAGGATTTTTTGATGAGAGATTCTAGTTCTTTATGCAGCGGACATTGGCACTGTAATAGTTGGATGCACGAGCTGTATACCATTGATCTTCGTAATAGCTCATTTCTATCTTGTCTATAGGTAATATTTGTTTGGCGTTTAGGAAAGTGATTGTAGGAATTGACGCATCGGCGATAATGAACGTGTTGAACCAGTATTCCCCTGACAAATATATTGTATTGGGATTACTATATTCGTCAAAGGGGAAATCGTCGTCGACACGCACTTCGGTGACGACATTCTTTATTCCAAATCCAGTTGCATATTCGTCGTAAAGAACAATTCCTGCTTTTTCATTGTCAACATCATATTGTTTGCCCATCATTTGCAACAGGGTTTTCCAATCGTTCAAAGTCGGAATTCTCCATCCATCAGGACATACGCCTTGATAGTTGTTGGCATCCTTTTGTGACATATATTCCTTGTAACCGAGTGACCAATCTAGGTTTTCCGTCCATGTACCGCCGTATAAAGAATCGCAAACTTGCTTTGGATTGACCTCGCATTCATCTACATTATAGTTGTCGCACTCTGCAAGCATTGAATTGAAACATTCCTCTATTGCACTGTCATTTGCGCCAACTCTTTTGGGAAGATATTTGGAATAACAATATTCTTGGTCCCTTGTTTGCTGGTCCATGCAACTAAGATCATCTTCGGGACATTCCTTCGTTTCGGCGTCAAAGCATTTCTGCTCTAAGAAGATTGTATCTCCAGCGGAGTTTACCGAGTATATTGTCACATCGCTCTCTCCAATATTCATTGCTCCAGTCCATGAATAAGAACGACCATACATTTCGCAATTTTGATCGTTGAATATGCACAATGAATGATCCTTCAAATTGGCCTTCAGTGTACTGTCTGCATTTGGTGATGTTGCGTCAAAACTCAAATTCTCGGCCATCCAAGTTTGCGATATGCCATCCAGATTATAGGTAACGGTTTTATATGTTTTCCCGTCACGATTGTCTGTTACGGATCCGATAGTATGTTTGACCGTTTTAAAACCAATTGTCCATTTCTCTGAACGACATACAATTGTAAAGGGTCCGTCGTTAAATTCGTTGATTGACTTCATTTCGCCTTCGCGTGATTCCGTGCATTGTCCAAAGCCCGTCTTTTGCGCTAAATAGCCGATTTCGTAATCAACCATCTTTTTTGTATTTTCAAAAATCGTTTCTACGTTGGTTCCTTGCGCAGTAATTACTGAGGTAGGAATAAACAACATCGTACGGATGTAGTTTTCAAGATTGATATTTAAATAATCAGTATAAGTGTGAAGATCTCGAGACAATTTTATTACATAGGTCAATTCAGAATCGCCTTCGGGGAGCATTTCAAACTGGCCAAAACGTCCGTATATACCGAAATCTTTTAGAATTTCTCTTTCGGCTTTTTTATTCGCTTCTGTAAAACTCATACCATCGGCAATGTATTGTTGCAAAAGCGGAACCTTCATATTCGTTAATGTGTTGATGCTGATTTTTTTAATTTCATCTAAATTAACAATAGCCTTAAGAATATGAATATATTTGGTGGAACTATCGGTAGTGGCAATAGAATCCCAATCCGTACAGGTTGGACATTCTGTTGAATCGAAAAATTCCTGGGTTTCAATCAACACATATGGACTATGTAGAGAAAAGTCATTGAATTCAAAGCGACCATCATTGTTCTCAAGGGTGTCTATATAGGATTTTCCGGTCTTGTTGAATGTCAGCGAGTCCAATTCGTAAACGGTGATAATCGTTCCGCTCTTGGCGAGTGTTGTCTGGCTCGTCGAGTTGGGATGGACCGATGCGCTGTTTGATGCTTTGATGGACAGCGTCTTGGGGATTATATCGCCGATCTGCCCAGACAACGCATAAATGCCGGTTTCTTCTCCGGCGCCACCCAGCGAAATCACGGACTTGGAGTCTTCGGAGCAGCCCGAAAACATCAGGATGAGTGCAAGCGCCATGACCAGACAGAATGCCGTCCCGATAAAATCATACACTAGCGTGTTTTGTGTTTTATTTTTCATGGTTTCCTCCTAACCCTTTTTATTGATACCCTTTTTTGTCATCGGGAAGAACTGCACGTTCAAGCGATAGACTTCGTCTGTTGCGGAATCACGCGTCGCAATCGCAACGAGTTCCTTACGGAATTCGGCAATCTTCTGCACGATTTCTCCGTAGGCATCCCGCGTGATACCTAGCGTAAGGCCCGAGAAATGTCGCTGGTCCTGCGGAACACCCTCGATGGCCTCCAAGGCGATTTCGCCCATTTGGCGGTGCAGTCCGCGGACCGCTACGGGCGTTACGTCCATAGGACCTGTCGACACGTATGTGTCGGTCTGTATGTAACGGCCTTGTTCGTCTTTTTTCAGCAGGCCCGCCTTGACAAGGAAATTCAGCGCTGCGGTCACCTCGGCGGCGGTAATATCCGGACGGCACGCATGGGCAAGCGCAAGCGGTTTTGCCCCGGGCATCGCAGGCGCCAGTTCGCGAAGGACCTGGTGCTTCCAGCTTTCAAAATAGCGGAACGCGTCTCCTTCCAGAATTTTGGCCTTGTGCGCCTCGGCCATCGAAAGCATTTTCTTGAAGTGCGTTTTTTTGTCGGCATCTGTCTTTGCGTTGTCGAACTTGACCATCTCGGCAAAAAATTCCCGCTCGTAATCCACCAAGTGCATGGCCTTGGCCACACGGATGGTCGCCTCTTCGCTCAAGTTGAAGCGGCCCTCGCTTACGTACTTGAGGTAGACCCGCGAGGAAAAGCCCGCCTCGTCTGCGAAGTCCTGCCAGGTAAATGCGGATTTTGCCTTCTTGTCGGCGTAGTAGTCCGCAATATACTGGCGGTAGCTCGTATATGTTAGAATGTCTTTCATTGTTCCTCCTAGAGGGCCGCATGGACTTTGTGTGTCCTGCTTGCCCTCGAAAACAAATATATCCCCAAAAATTAAAAAAGTCAATAACCCACAACACAAAAAGTTGATTTTTATTAAAAAATGTTGATTTTTAGTGATGAATTTATAAAAATATTGAATTTCTGCAACACGAAAGAAGCGCAAAATGCATCATAGTGAGGGGTTTTGCCCTGCACGCTTGATGAAATGATTCTGCTAGTTTTCTTCGGTGGTTTCGTTACTGCTGTGGCAGACGATGCTAACCGGGTCTATGCACGGGTCTTGGGGTGCCAGTTGGTAGCAGCGAACCGCCGCTCCCCGTGTCTTTTTTATCATAGTATCAATGATTCTTCTAAAACTGACGCCGTACGTATTATTTCGTTCAAGAAGACTTCCGAAACCACCGATATCTTCGCCTCCGCCTTGCACGGACCAGTAGTAGAAGTTTTCGCCTACTTCCTTAAACTCGCCGTCTTCGTAATACCCGTTGGGCAAAGCGGTAAATCCCAATTCGTTCGTGCAGCCGGGATACATCCAACCGTCCTGCGCACAATACGCTTCTGACTCAAACTCATACCTGAATATAGTCCAAATTCCCATGTTGGCGTACATGAGCCATCCATCGGGACAAAGTCCCTGATACTGAACGTCATAGGTATTGTCGGTTTTGTCTGGATAATGTTCATAGTTGTATTTGGGATCCACATTCATGGCGGCTGCCCAAGTATATAGGCGCCCGTACTTGGAACAGGAATCCAAACTGTTAAAGGGACACCAAGAGTTTCCCAACAAATTTGGATTGGCGACGGAGTCCGAATAATTCAGATTTTCTGCCATGAACCGGAGGCGACCATAATTTGCATCTACATACTTATACACATGCCCGTCCCGCTCGTCGGTAAACTCGCCGTAGGAAAGCGCCGGGTTCAGGTAATCCCACGCCAGGTGTTTTTCGACATAGGGCTTGGAATTGGAACTTGCGACAGACGAAGAGGACTTCGCCGAAGATGAACTCCGGATGGAAGAACTGCTCGGTATCGACGATGACGATTCGATGATTTCTTCCGAACTGGAGATTTCTTTCGAACTGGAGGTCTCTGGTGCCGGAGATGAACTTGCATCATCTCCGCATGCGATGAACATGCAGGCAATAGAGAGTAATGCTATTGCTTTACGCATCGTTGTCCTCCTTTATTATGGGCAAATTTTATGCGCCCAGCTTCGTGCGGATCCAGTTGTTCGCGTTGGCGATAGCACCGGCAATCTTGTCGACTTCCTTGGTGCCGGCCTGAGCGCGGTCCGGACGTCCACCGCCGCGGCCACCGCAAGCAGCGGCGAGGTCCTTGACGATGTCACCGGCCTTGATGCCCTTGGCCTGAACGTTCTTGCCGACCATCACGGCGATGCTTCCGTTGCACTGGCACTTGTTCGCAATCACGGCGACGCTGTCGGTGTCGAGCTTGTTCTGGATACCATCGAGCAAGTCCTTGTACTTTTCGTCCGGCAGGGCCAATTCGCGCACGAACAGGTTCACACCCGCCACGTTGATGCCACCGTTCAGAATTTCGGCAGCGGCAAGCGTCGCGAGTTCGAGCTTCACGGACTGGAGACTCTTTTCGAGGTTCTGCGTCTTGGCGAAAGTCTGCTGGATGCGATCGAGAACGTCGGCATCCTTGCAGCGGAGCTGTTCGCGGAGAGCGGTCAGGATGTGCGTGCCGGCGCGGAGCAGAGCGAGAGCGCCACGGCCAGAAACAGCTTCGATACGGCGCACGCCAGCGGACACGCTGGATTCGGAAATGATCTTCACCATGCCGATGTTACCGGTGTTCTGCACGTGCAAGCCACCGCAGAGTTCCTTGGAGAATTCTTCGTTGCAGGCGCCCATCTTCACGACGCGGACTTCGTCGCCATACTTTTCGCCGAACAGAGCCATGGCACCGCTTGCCTTAGCTTCGTCCACACCCATCACCTGAGTGTTGACCGGCAAGCATTCCATGACCTTAGCGTTCACGATGTCTTCTACCTTCTGGATTTCTTCGGCAGTCATTGCGTTGAAGTGGCTGAAGTCGAAGCGGAGGAGTTCGTTCGAAACGAAGCTACCCTGCTGCTGCACGTGAGTGCCGAGCACCTGACGCAGCGCTGCCTGCAGCAAGTGAGTGGCGGAGTGGTTCTTGCGGATGTCGTTACGGCGGTCGTTGTCGACGGTTGCCATGAACACAGCACCCATCGTCGTTTCGTTGGCCGTACCCTTCTTTACCTTACCGCGGCAGAGGGCGGTGTCATTCACCTTCACGGTGTCGAACACGTCAATTTCGAGGTCAGCGGAAACGAGCGTTCCCTTGTCACCAACCTGGCCACCCATTTCGGCATAGAACGGAGAAGTTTCGAGCACGATGCTCAAGACGCCCTTGTCTTCACGCCAACGGACAACCTTCGTTTCGCAAGCGGAGAGTTCATAACCGACAAACTTCGTGCTAGCTTCGCTGTACTGCGTCCAGCCTTCGGTACCCATCGTGTTGATGCCCTGCTTCATGTTGTCGCGAGCACGTTTCTTCTGTACTTTCATGCATTCTTCGTAGCCCACATCATCAATAGTCATCCCTCTTTCTTCGGCGAGAATGCCAGTGAGATCCTTCGGGAATCCATAAGTATCATACAGCAGGAACACCTTGTCACCAGGAATAATCGTTCCCCCACCAAGTTCTTCAACAATCGAAGCGAAGCGTTCGAGGCCGGCGTCGAGCGTGCGGATAAAGCTTTCTTCTTCGCTCTTGATCACGGAAGCAACGAATTCCTTGCGTTCGCGGATTTCGGGGAAGGCATCGCCCATGGTATCGGCGAGCACCTGCACGAGCTGGCAAATAAACGGCTTCTTCTGGCCGAGGAGGCGGGCAAAACGGCTCGCGCGGCGCAAGATGCGGCGGAGCACGTAGCCACGGCCTTCGTTGCTCGGCAGGGCGCCGTCGGCAATAGCGAAAGAAATGGCGCGGATGTGGTCGGCAATCACGCGGTGCGGGGTGCCGGCTTCGCCATCGTTGTACGGAACGCCACTGAGTTCAGCAATCTTTGCGATAATCGGGGTGAACACGTCGGTGTCGTAGTTGCTGGTCTTGCCCTGCAAAATAGCGCAGATACGTTCGAAACCCATGCCGGTATCGACGTTCTTGGCCTTCAGCGGAATCAAGGAGCCATCGCTCACGCGTTCATACTGCATGAACACGTTATTCCAAATTTCGATGTAGCGGTCGTTTTCGCCGTTCACGCCCTTGATCGGGTCCTTGAACGTTTCGGCCTGCGTGGCGAGGTCGCCGCGGTCGTAATGGATTTCGGAGCAGGGGCCGCACGGACCGGTGTCGCCCATTTCCCAGAAGTTTGAGTGAGCATCGAAGCGCATGATGCGGTCATCCGGAAGACCAGACACGTCCTTCCAAATCTGCCAGGCTTCGTCATCGTCCTGATAGACAGTTGCGAAGAGGCGTTCCTTCGGGAGCTTCCAAACTTCGGTGAGGAGTTCCCAGGCCCAAGCAATGGCTTCTTTCTTGTAGTAGTCGCCGAAACTCCAGTTGCCGAGCATTTCGAAGAAGGTGTGGTGGTAATTGTCGCGGCCCACCACGTCGAGGTCGTTGTGCTTACCGGACACGCGAAGGCACTTCTGGCTGTTGCATGCGCGCTTCCAGCCCTTCGGATTGTCGCCCAGGAAGATAGCCTTGAACTGGTTCATGCCCGCGTTCGTGAACATGAGCGTCGGGTCGTCATGCGGAACCACCGGCGAAGAACGCACAAAGAGGTGGCCCTTGGATTCAAAGAACTTGATGAAAGATTCGCGCACCTGCGCGGAAGTCATAGTAGGCATAGTTTACCCTTTTTGTTTTTTCGGGAACAAAGATAGAAAAGTAAGAGGTGGTTAGTGGTTGGTGGTTAGTGGTTAGGGATGTGATTTCGAGCCCCGAGCCTCGAGCCTGGAGCCTCAATTAACGCAGAAATCCCCGGCGCAAGCGCCGGGGATAGGGGGTTAGGAGGAACTTATGAAAATTTTAGTCGGCTTCGTAATCAAGGATGATTCTTGCCATGCCATCGGAAACCTTGACGTTCTGAACGCGGTATTCAACCAATTCCATCGTCCAGTTGCCACGGCTCCAGCGGTCCGAATTGAGGGACGTGCCTTCGAAATCGTCTTGCCAAGCGAGCGTGAAAGCCTTGCTTGTCGTATCGTAGGTGTAAGCGCGTACGTAATCAATCTGCTGTTCGATGGGGAGGCCGATGCCGGTGAACTTGCCAGTCCAAGCCGGAGTCTGTGATGCCCAGAGATTGAAACGCAAGCTCTGCGGTTTAGTCAGGAACTTCACCTGGTCGGCGTCTGCATGGGTGCCGTGAGCCATACCCAGAGTGTCGCGGCGGACTTCAACACTGTCGATTTCCCAAGAGACATACTCTGGAGTCCAAACGATTGTGTACAAATGAAAATCCTGCGTGGCGTCAAAGCCGAAATCATGTATTGTTTCGGAGTTCGTGGTTCCGGGGATAGAGGGGTCCGCTTCGCGCGTGATGATGTTGGACTGCCACTGGGTCTGGGACTTGCCGAGGACTTCAATGTCAATTTCGTTCCACGGTTCGTCGCCCTTTTTATAGGAATTGTCGTAGTTCAAGAACATGGAGCTGACCGTACCCGGAATGGACGCCATCTTCATTCTGGCCTCGAAACGACCATACAGGAACTGTTCCTTGCCAGTCAATTCGCTACCGTAGAAGGTGTATTCCTTGGACGGGTCGAGAGCGATGAGCTTGCCGTTTTCGTCGGTTGTCTGGATTGCTGTTGCTGAACTGGAGGATTCGTTGGCGACAGGAGCCAGAACGGAACTGGAAGAACCGTCTACAGCCGGGGGAACGTCGGAGCTGGAGAGTGCCGGCGGGAGCAAAGTGCCATCAGAAGAAGACGAGCCGGTGATAGTGGCATCCGGAGCCTTTGTCGGGGAAGAATCATCGTCAGAGCAGGCGACCAGCAAGGCGGCGGCAAACAGGGGCAACAAATACTTGATGTTCATAGTAAACCTCTTTTTCTTCAAAGATACTTCATAGCCGCCCCGCAGTCACTAGGAATGCTTGCCAAAATAGAATTGTCTGTATCAACTGTAGCTGTATTTTTGTAAAAAAGACGTGAAAAAACGCAAAAAAGGCTCCCTTTCAAAGGGAGCCTCTCAAAAATCTCACAAAATTCACTCTTTTTCTTTATAAACAATAGGATTGACGTCGTGGAAATTCAGGTATTTGGCTCCGATATACTTGGCCGAAATATCTACCTTGTAGTCGGCGAAACAAAGACAATCAGTTTGGACCGTGGCAGTATCCGGGAAGGTTTCTATCTCTTCACGGACAATCAAGGTGTCCCCTTGAAGTTCAAGTTTTATGCCCGTTACCTGGCCATAGTTCGCACATACCGAATAAGTATTGACCAAGAAAACGGCAGAACCATCCTCTTTCATGGTGAACTCGACGGAATCTCCAGGCATTAATTGTTTTGTTGTTGGACTATACCCTGTCGTGACGATTTCAGTAGAATCCACAGCCATCAAGTGCCTTTTCGCAAGATGGCCACCCCCGCAAGAACCTTTCCCCGCGACAAAATTGGTGGATTCCCCAGAAACAGGGATGATGGTCGAAGTTTGTTCATTTGCCGGCTTGCCGACGCTCTCGTCGTCGGAACAAGCAGCAAACAAGGCGAAACAGACAATAGACGCAATGCACAAATGCTTTATCATACAAATCCTCCTGTACATGATAAAGCAATATAATCAAAGCACAACAAAAGAAATTAAAACAAAATAGAGAATTCTAGAACGAAATTCGATTTAAAACAAAAAGGTGTTTCTAAAGAAACACGTAAAATCAAATTCCGCAAAAAACGAATTAAATATTACACAACGACAAAAATTTCGCTCAAAACCGCTTTGTAGTTCACAGAACTAGCAAGGGATGAAGACGAGGCGCAGGGTGAATAAACAATGAAAATTAAAGGCGTAAAACCAAATTTCGCAGAAAAACGATTAAAAATTATATATCGACAAAATTTCGCTCAAAACCGCTTTGTAGTTCACAGAACTAGCAAGGGATAAGAAACAAGTAAGACGAGGCCACGACCCCCGAAGCCGTAGTAAAATCTACGGCGAGAGGGGGAGTAACGAAGTATTACGCAGTTTGTTATCCCTTGATAGCATCACCCATGCTAAACATCGGCATATACATTGCAATCAAGAGACCACCGACCGCGCCGCCCAAGAACACGATGATCAACGGTTCAATCATACTCACGACGGAGTCCACTGCCGCGTCCACTTCTTCGTCGTAGAAGTCGGCGAGCTTGAGAAGCATGCCCCCGAGGTTACCGGTCTTTTCACCCACGCCAGTCATCTGGATAACCATGGGCGGGAAGATGCCCACTTCGGCCATGGGGTCTGCGATGGATTTACCGCCGGCGATGCCGATGGCAATTTTTCCGATAGCTTTTTCCACGACCATGTTACCGGCTGTGGATGCAACGACTCGGAGTGCATCCATCACGGACACACCTGCGTTTAATAGGGTGCCAAGCGTACGCGAGAAACTGGCTGTAGACGACTTTATCTGTAAATCCCCTATTTTGGGGACTTTCAGCATGAACTTGTCCCAAGCGAATTTCACCTTCGGGACCTTCATGGACATCTTGAAACCGATGATAGCGCCAATAACGGCGAGGAAGAGGAATGCACCGTTGTCGCGGATGAAGTCGGATATGCTCATCACGACCTGCGTCGGGGCGGGAAGTTCGGCATCGAGTGCGGCGAACTGCTCGGCAAATGTCGGCACCACGAAGGTCATGAGGGCAATCACCACGAAAATACCCACGATGATAACCATCACCGGGTAGGTCAGCGCCTTCTTGACCTTGCGCCTCAGGCGCATACTGTTTTCCATGGTTTCTGCCAGACGCGCGAGGATCCCTTCGAGAATACCGCCCGCTTCGCCCGCGGCCACCATGTTACAATAAAGAGCATCGAATACTTTCGGATGGAGCGCAAGCGCATCGGCCAGGGAAGAACCGCCGTTGATAGACTGCGTCACCTTGTGGATGACGTTCTTGAGTTCGGGGTTTTCGCACTGTTCTTCGAGGATGTTCAGGCACTGCAACATCGGCAAACCGGCGGAGCACATGGACGAGAACATACGCGTGAAACGGGTGAGGTCTTCGTGTTTGATGCCCGTGCCAATCTTAATCTTGATTTCGGTGGGCTTTTTCTTGAGGCTCACGATGACCAGGCGGCGGCGCAGGAGCAGGGCTTCGGCTTCGGCCTTGTCTTTGGCCTCCAGCGTGCCTTCGAAGTTGTTGCCTTGGCTGTTTGTGGCTTTATAAAGGAATTCGGCCATTCAGTTATACCCCTTCCTTTGCGAAAAGATTTTCCAGCTGGTCCGGGCTCGGAGAACGGGCAAGCGCATCGAAGCGGTCGATCTTGCGGTTCTTGACGAGTTCGCACAAGCACATGTTCATGGTGTTCATGCCGAACTTCTGGCCAATTTCGATCATCGACTCAATCTGGTGGACCTTGTCGTCGCGGATAAGCGCACGGATACCCGGAGTCACGTTCATCACTTCGTATGCCATGACGCGGCCGCCACCGATTTTCGGGAGCAAGGTCTGGCAGATGACGCCCTGCAACACGAAGGAAAGCTGGGTGCGGACCGTCTGCTGTTCGCCCTTCGGGAAGGCGTCGACGATACGGTTGATGGTCTGCACGCAGGAGTTCGTATGCAATGTTGCAAACGCAAGGTGGCCCGTTTCGGCGATGGTCAATGCCGAACGGATCGTTTCGAGGTCACGCATTTCGCCGATGAGCACCACGTCGGGGTCTTGGCGCAACGCCATCTTGAGTGCCTGGGCAAAACTGTTCGTATCGCTGCCCACTTCGCGCTGGTTGATCATGCAGCCTTGATGCTTGTGCAAAAATTCAATCGGGTCTTCGACAGTGAGGATGTGCTCGTGGCGTTCCTTGTTGATCTTGTCGATCATGGCGGCAAGCGTCGTGGACTTACCGGAACCGGTAGCACCGGTCACCAGCACGAGCCCGGAGGGGCGAGTCGTGAATTCGGCCATGATTTTGGGCAGGCCGAGTTCCTTGAAGGTCTTGATTTCGAGCGGGATGATACGGAGGGCGAGAGCCACGCAACCGCGCTGCAGGTAGGCGTTCGCACGGAAACGCGCGAGGTTCGCGATACCGAAGGAGAAGTCGCACTCCTTGACCTGCTCGAATGTTTTTTTCTGGAGTTCGTTCATCAGGCTATACGTCATGCGCATAGTTTCGTCCGGCTTGAGCTTGTCTTCGCCAATCGGAGTCAATTTTCCTGAGATTCGGAAAAGGGGAGGAGTACCTGCGGTAATATGCAGGTCAGAAGCTCCACGCTTCACCATTTCTGCGAGTAATTCTTGAATATTGTAAGCCATACTTACTGAATATAATTTAAAAAATGCTGTTTTTTGTGTGATTTTCGTCAAAACGTGCGCTATTTCTCTTTTTGGGGAGGATTTTTTTTAATTCTGGCCGCAAACTACTGCTAAATTTTAACGCATGAAGGGAAACTGGGGAAAAATATGGGGTATTGCGGCGGGCACCATTGCTGCGTTGGTCGCTGTACTTTGTGTTGCGATTTATCTGCTTTCGCCACCTTCCATTCCCGACAAGTTACTGTTCCATGACCTCAGGGGGAGAAATGTCGCCTTGAGGGATTACAAGGGAAAAATCGGGACCGTCGTCATTTTCACGGCCACCTGGTGTACGTACTGCAAAGAAGAAATCCGTGCGGCCAAACCTGTCTACGAAGACAACTCGCTTCGCGGTATCCAGTTCTTGATGGTGTTCCAGGATTACGACGTGGGCGATATCCGGAGGTATGCGAAGGCGAATGCGATCCCGTGGCCTGTGGTGCAGAAGACGGACTATTCCATGAAGGTTTTCCAGCGCGAAGGGCAAGGCGTTCCGAGTGCCTATTTCCTCACGAACGAGGGCAAAGTGGTGGCGAACCTTGCTGGGCGAAATTCTGCGAAGCATTACCGGGAGGCGATAGACCTCTTGTTCGAAGAGCATTTCAAGTGATTCCCGCTCATGAATTTTTATAGGATGTTATAGATGTTGTTTAGAGTAAAGTGCCTTGCGATTGTTTTGTTTGCAACCCTGTTGCTTGCGGGTTGTGGCCAAGTCGGGTTCCAGACGGTCCCCTCCAAGATTGAGGATTTCCAGGGGAACACTGTCGAAGGCGATGTATCTAGCTATTCGAAGGAAAAGGGTGCAGCGACGCTTATCGTGGTGAGCGCGTCCTGGTGTGGCGCCTGCAACTCCGAACTCCCTGCACTCAAGAAACTTGCTGCGGAATACGAGGGCTTAGGGCTCAAGGTCCTTGTCGTGAACGAAGACGACGATATCGAGACGGCGGCAAAGTACAAGCGCGCGCGTGATATCGAGTGGACGATGCTGCACTGGAATTACGAGATGATGAACAAACTGGGCAATCCGGGTGTCATTCCCGTGCATTATCTGGTAGATTCTCAGGACAGCGTCCAGCGTGTAGACGTGGGCACCTTTGACGCATCGAAGATGCGGCATGAATTGGATCGGTTGCTGAAGCGGCCGAATACTTAGGCGACTGTACTCGGGAAGAGTATTACGTCGGAAATTTCTTTCTTGTTCAACGCGAGCATGAACAGGCGATCGAGCCCGAGGGCCACGCCCGAGCAGGCGGGCATCCCGTAGCGCAGCGCCGCTAGGAATCTCTCGTCGACGGGAGGGAGCGGCTTGCCCATTTTGCTCCTGGTCTTGAGATCGGCATCGAAACGGCGCCGCTGCTCCGCGGCATCCGTCAGTTCGGAGTAACCGTTGCATAGTTCGATGTGATCGACAAACAACTCAAACCGGCGAGCCCAGCGCAGGCCGTCTTCGCCGATGAACGTCTCGGCAAGTGCTGCCTGTGAAGGCGGGTAGTCGATGATGAACTCGGGACCGTTCTCGGCCAGCGCGGGTTCGATGATGAAAATCATGAGGTAGTCCCACCACTGTTCGCGGGACATCATCTCGGGTTGCTCGGGAACGACGACGTCGCGGCTGCGGCATGCCTTTGCGAAGTCCATCAGGTCTTTGCAGAAGGGGTCCACTCCGGCGTAGTTGCGGAAGGCGTCGACCCAGCGGGTGCGGCGCGCGTTCAGCGGTTCGCCGATAATGTCGCTCACCAGTGCTTCGACCTCGTCCATCAGCATTGACTGGGGCATACCCACGCGGTACCACTCCACCATCGAGAATTCGTTGTTGTGGAATGCGCCGAATTCGTCTTTGCGAAACGACTTGGTGATTTGGAAGATGTCGCCGAAACCGGCGGCGAGCAGGCGCTTCATGTGGAATTCCGGGCTCGTCATCAGGTAGCGCGGCGGTGTCGCGTTGACCTCGAAATAGTCGAGCTGCGGGTCTGTGCCCCCGGCCATGGACAGTGCCGGGGATTCCACCTCGAGCACGTTCCTGCGGTTGAAAAAGTCACGGACGCGGCTCATGAGCGTCTGGCGCTTGAGCCATGTCTCCCTGTTACAAGTAGGCGCAAATTCTGATCTGCGCGTTTCTTGTTGGTCTTGAATCATGTCACCTCCCAATCCTTTCCCTTTGGACCATCCCTAGTCCTTGATGCAGCGCACCGACAAGTAGAAGCCTATGTCCACCGATATGGACGAAACTTCGGCATCGGTACTGAACATGGACCTTGCCGTTCCGCGCTTGTCGCCGTCGGCTTTTTCTGTCCAGAAGTATGCACCTTCGCCAAGAGTCGTCGAAATACCGTTCCTGTTCGCATAGCCACCGAACAGGGCTGTAAATGCGTAATCGTCACTGCCGTTGCTGCGGAGCTTTGTTGCAGCGCCGCTTGCACCACCGGCCAAAATCTCGAGCATCTTCCATTCTTCGTCTGTCGCGAGATGGGTGTTGTCGGGGCATGCGGCCTTGGCTGCGGCCTGCGTGTACAGGCGGCCGTAGGCGTTGCAGTTCTCGTCATCCTTGTCGTAGCAGATGGAGCCTTCTTCCATTTCGAAGTTCAGGTTCTGGACGAACCAGTTCTTGCCGTCGATTTCCTTGACTTTGTAAGTCTTGCCGTCGCGGTCGTCGACGAAGGTCTCGAACACGGGGCAGCGCGTTTCGAACTGCAAGGTGTCGAGAATCTGGTCCACCTTGGATTCCCAGGAAGTGCAGAAGCGGAAAAGCTGGCCACCGGGGAGTGCCGTGCTGTCGGCCTTGTGCTTTTGAGCCCAGCGCACCACGTACTTGAGGTTGATAATGGAGGTATCCGGGATGGAGAGCGGCTTTGCGAACTGCTGCATGAGATCGGAGAACTTGATGGCCGATGTCATCGGGGCGTTCCAGTAGCCTTCCATGATTCCGGTTTTCAGCTTGTCGAAGATGGGGGACGGCTTGGAAATGGTGATGGTCGTTTCCTTGTACTCGGCCGGCTTTTTCTTGCAAGTGGCGAGGCGTTCTTCGTCGCCAATTTCTTCGGCGTAGGATTCACAGGCTTCGATACATTCCTTCCAGGCCTTGCCCTTCTTTTTGCAGGGAACCCACATGGTGGTGTCGACCTTTTCTTTGAGGGGCTTCTTGAATGCCTTGTTCGCGAGGGCGACCTTGCCCACCTTCTTGAGGGCGTTGAATGCGTTGGAGTTACCCGCATTGGCGTCGGTCAGGAGGTAGCCGATGACTTCGGAGCAGGCGTTCAGGGCCTTCGGGTTGGCGCAAACTTTGGCACCGTAGCCGTAGGAGAACTGGGAGGGGCACTGTTCAAAGGATTCGTCGGGCATCTTCTTGAAGATTTTGTCGTAGATGGCGACTGCCGAGGCGGCGGGAAGCTTGCCACAATAGATTTCTTCGAGTTCCCCGGACTTTACGATTTTCTTGGCTGTTGCGATATCGCCGTCGTCAATGGCTGTATGTAGATCTTCTTGTGCCATGGCGCCTGCGGCGAGAAGTAAAAAAACAACAAAATACGGTTTCATGATCGGTCTTCTTTCTCCCTAACATCAAGACGCAAAAAAAAATTGAGATGTGATTCGCGTCACATCTCAATATAGAAATTATAAACTGAAAAAAAGTTAAAAAGAAAGAAACAGTGTAATTGATGCGCGAGGACTAGGTTTCGTAAGAAAGGATTTACAATATGGCGATGGCCAACAGGGAACAGCCCGAAAGCGACGTGACATAGGTCAGCATCCTCATGGCTTTTGCTCTTTCGTACAGCTCTTTCCAATAAAGCCGACGTTCATTTTTTTCATAACTATCCAACTTAAAATCCCTTTGAATTGGCTTGCAATTCAAAAAAAATATAGAAAAAGGAATGAAGAAGAATTATTCTTTTTTGCTGTCATTTCGAGAGGGACATAAACTAATTTAGAATTGTTTACAGTGTTTGCAAAGTGTCGAAAAACACACAGTGTTTTGAGTCACAGAAGCGTTTGTTTACTACATTTGCGGCATGATTGATGCAGAAAAAATCCGCAGTGAATTTCCGATGCTTGTGGCCGGCGACAGGGAAGAACGTCCCCTCGCTTTTTTAGACAGCACCGCGACGACGCAGAAGCCTGCGTGCGTCATCGATGCGATGGACGACTTTTACCGTGAACACTATAGTTCCGTCAAGCGTGGCGTGTACCGCTTGAGTGCCCGCACTACCGAAGCCTTCGAAGCCGCCCGCAAGAACGTGGCGAAGTTCCTGAACGCAGCAAGCGAAGATGAAATCGTGTTCACGCGCGGGACAACGGAGAGCATCAACCTGGTTGCCTGGAGTTACGGGCGCAAGTTCTTTGATGCGGGCGACGAGATTTTGATTAGCGGGTTGGAACACCACGCCAATATCGTTAGCTGGCAGATTGTCGCCGAGATGAAGGGCGCAAAAATCAAGGTTATTCCTGTCAAGGACGATGGAGATTTGGATCTAGATGCCATTCCTGCTTTGCTTTCTCCGCGCACAAAGATGGTCGCGGTCACGCATGTGAGCAATGCCGTTGGTACCGTGAATCCCATCGCCGAGATTATCGCGATCGTCAGGGCCAATGCACCGCAGGCCAAGATTCTGATTGATGGCGCACAGAGCGCAAGCCATATCAAGGTGGACGTGCAAAAGCTGGACTGCGACTTTTTCGTTTTTAGCGGGCACAAGATTTACGGCCCCACTGGAGTGGGTGTGCTTTATGGCAAGTACGCCGTGCTCGACAGCATGCCGCCGTGGCATGGTGGCGGCGAAATGATCAAGAACGTGACGTTCGAGAAGACGACCTATGCCGACGTGCCCGCCCGCTTTGAGGCCGGAACGCCTGCCATTGCCGAAGTCATCGGTTTGGGCAAGGCTATTGAATGGCTGAACCGCGTCGGTCTCGACGAAATCCGGCAGCACGAAAGCAAACTGGTAGAATATACGCTGAAACGCTTGGCTGAAATTCCGCAAGTGAAGGTGCTGGGCAACCCCAAGGAGCGTGGCGCGCTCCTGAGCGTCACGCTGGACGGCATAGCCGTGAGCGACGCCGCGATGATTCTTGACGAAGAAAACGTCGCGGTGCGCAGCGGGCACCACTGCGCACAACCTGTCATGGACAGGTTCGGCGTCGATGCCACGCTCCGCCTCAGTTTTGGCGCTTACACGCTTGAACGCGATATCGACCGGTTCGTTGCCGGAATCCAGCGCGTGCTGAGACTGTTCTCGTAACGCGACGGCTTATGTCGGGTTTGTTTTAAACTGGGGAAACTATGAACAAGATTGTTTTGAATATCGGTTGCGCATTAACGGCTTCTTTACTTGCCTGTTGCTTTTTTGTAGGTTGTGGAGACGATGGCTCTTCGGCCTCTAATGTAGAGGATGCTGTTTCAAGTTCTTCGTCTGTAGAAAACCTTTCGTTGTCTGGTGATGCTCTTTCTTCGGCCGATGCTCTGTCTGGCCCTTCTTCTGCAGGTGCTTTGACTGGTCCATCTTCGGCGGAGTCTTCTTCGTCGGTTGTGGAAAGTTCCGCTGCCGCAGCGAAACCGTCCCAGTTGTGCAAGATAAGCATGGCAACAGAAACGGGTTATCCAAACGTTGCCGTTATTTCGGCTTTTACAACGATTTGTTTGCCTTTGGATAACTGCGACACTTCTGCAGTGAATACGGGTTATGAGCACTGCATTGATGGACGCGCAACTGTCGATGGCTGCGCTGCTTCGATTAGGGCAGAAGTGGTGGAGTCTTGTGACGGCATTAGTGATGAACCGACGTGTGAAATACCCAATGGCCCTGTCTATATAAAGGGAAGGTTCAAAGCGGACTGCCCTGACATCTTGCGCTGATTAGGTTGATTCCGCTTAGAGATGTTCCTATTCCATAAATCCCGGAGGGGGCAGGTGCATGCCGGCCATCAGGAGCTTGTTGTCGCTGGCGTATTGCATGATGCGCCCCCGGCTCTCGGCGGATTTCGGCTTGTCCATGTCGTAGTTGGAATTGATTTCGGGGTGGTCCTTCTGTAAGGCGTAACCGTGCATCAGGTCGCCGACGATAATCAGGTTTGCAAGCTGGAAGGCTGTGTGGCCGGGAGTATGTCCGATGGCGTCTATCGCGAGTACTCCGTGGGGGAGGCTGTCGCCGAAGGCGAACAGATGCAGGCTATCCTTGTAGAGCGCCATGATGCCCTTCTGCAAGTCGTTTTTCGGGATGTCGTTCATCCAAGCGTCGTATTCCACTTTGCCCGCATAGACGGCGGCGTTCTTGAAGACCTTCACGTCGTTGCCTGCATCGTCTTTTGTGACAAGGCCCGCAATGTGGTCCACATGGAAATGCGTCAGGTAGACAAGCCCGATGTTGTCGGGGTTGACTCCGAGTGCGGCGAGGCGATTCATGAGCTGCCCGCCGAACGCGCCGAGGCCTGCATCAAACAATATATATTGATCGTCGATTTTCACGAGGAACGTGCTCACGCTGGCAGGAATGCCATCGGGCATGTTTATGCTGTTATAGAGCGAGTCGCTGGCGTCACTGAACAGCGTGCGTGGCATCAGCTTTTCGCCGTCGTTGTCCTGGATCCAGGTGACGCTTGCCCCGTTCGCGAGGGTTATGGTTTTCGTGCTTTCGACGGGCGCGGCGGCCTCTGTCGGGGCATTTGCGGTTTCGGTTGCTGAGCCTGTCGAAGCACTAGCCGGGGCCGCCTGGTCGGCGGGTTCTTCTGCCTTGTTCTCGTTAGTGCCCTTCTTTGTATCGCTACAACCGGTGACGGAGAGCGTGAGCATGAGCGCCGTGGCGCAAAGCGTTCCGAAAATCTTGTTCATGGGGCGAACTCCTTTTTTAAAGAGGGAATGGCAGAAAAATAACAAGAAAAATCGGTTTTCCTTCGTGAAATATGAATGTATCTTTTATTATATGAGCGAAAATCTTGTACAAACAGTTTGCACGAACGGATTTGAGATGGAATACGCCCGTTTTGGTACGGGTGCAAGGCCTTTGGTCATAATCCCTGGGCTTGCTATCAAGAGCGTGATGAAGTCTGCGGCATCTTTGCAGGTGCCGTACAAGATGTTTACTGAGGATTATACGCTCTACTTTTTTGATCGGCGCAAGGATGCTGAACTCGGATATTCCCTCGAAGAGATGGCACGCGACCAGGTGCTCGCCCTGCAGGCGCTAGGCTTGACCGATGTCGCTTTGTACGGAGTTTCGCAGGGAGGCATGGTGGCACAGCATATTGCCGCGAACCATCCGGAACTTGTGTGGAAGCTTGTGCTCGGATGTTCGACCTCGAAGGCGGAACCTGAACAACTTGAAGTTTTCGGCAACTGGACCCGCCTTGCCCGCGCGCACGACCGCGAAGGCCTTGTGGAGGCTTTTATCCGCGACAGCTTTTCGGTGAAATTCGTGGAACGCTACCGTCGTGCGCTCCTCATGATGTACAGGGATGTGTCCGATGCGGAAATGGACCGCTTTGCCGTGTTCTCCCACGAGTGCGACAACGTGAATACGGGGGACCTCCTCGGCAAAATCAAGTGCCCGGTGCTCGTGCTTGCCGCGAGCGACGACCGCGTGGTGTTGCCTGTCGCATCCGAGAAGATTGTGGAGCGGCTGAAGGCAGCCGATGTTCCTTACGAGTTCCAGATGTTCGAAGGGTACGGCCACGCTGCCTTCGACGAGCTCAAGGAATACAAGGAAAGAATTTTCCAATTTCTACAGAAATAGCTTAATTTAGATGCTTTAATTCTTTATAGCTAATTAGAATAGCTATAGTGGGATATTCGTAAAAAAGGAAAATTCAATAAACATTGTGAGAATGGAAGCGTCGGCCAAGGATGGGGAGGGTGCAGGGAGGGGCCCGTGCGGCCTTCGCAACTCTGAGCTGGGGCCCCTCCCGCATGAGTTCTTAGTTAAGTACATCCCGTATGAGTTCTTAGTTAAGTACATCCCGTATGAGTTCTGAGTTGAGGCTCTCCCGCATGAGTTCGTAAAAATGCAGTCTAATCGGAGCCTTTTTTCGGAAAAAAACTTCCTCGGAAGGAGAGACTTTTTTAAATTTGTGCCACTATGGCAAAAATTCTCTTTAAAAAACAGTTATCTCCTGCGGTATTCCAATTCCGCGTCGAGGCCCCGCTGATCGCCCAAGAGCGTAAGGCCGGCCAGTTCATCATCCTCCAGACGAACAAGGACAACGGCGAACGCGTGCCCCTCACCATCGCCGATGCCGACACGACTGAAGGCTCCATCACCCTGATTTTCCAGACCGTCGGTAAGACCACCACCGAACTCTCCAAGTTCGAAGTCGGTGACGATATCCCGGTGCTCGTGGGCCCGCTCGGTTCCCCGACCCACATCGAGAATTTTGGCCACGTGGTTTGCGTGTGCGGTGGCGTGGGCATTGCCCCGATGCACCCGATCGTGCAGGCCATGAAGAAGGCCGGCAACAAGGTCACCATCATCATGGGTGCCCGTAACGAGAGCCTCTTCCTCATGAAGGAAGAAATGACCGCCCTCGCCGACGAAATCATTTTCA